>JARICQ010000102.1 GCA_029264075.1 Tissierellaceae bacterium
TGAATATTTTAAAATATTCATCATTTTATTTTTGATTTTTTAAAATCAGATATCAACAATTACTAGATCTAAAAATTAAAGCCCAATAATAAGTCTATCTTAGAAAACAATTATTGGGCAAAATATACAATTTTTAGTCAAAAAAGATCTTATCATAAATGATAGATAAAAATAATAGAAATAAAATAAATATGAATTTTAAAACTTGTAAATAGAGGACAAATATGACATAATGTAAGCTTGCAATATAAATTAATAGCTAGTAGAAAAATTAGGAGGAAGATATGAAAAAAATAAAAATAATAACCGATAGTACTGCTTATCTTACTAGAGAATATATAAGGAAAGAGAACATATCAATTGTTCCTTTGAATTATGTATTTGGAGAAGAAAATGGAAAAGAAGCTTTTCCTGGAGAGTTTGATGATTTTTACGATAAATTAGAAAATACAAAACTATTTCCAACAACATCTCAGCCTTCAGCTGGAGAATTTGTAAGTGAATTTAACAAAAGCTTCGAAGAAGGATATGATGAGATAATAGCAATTGTTTTATCTTCTAAACTAAGTGGAACATACAATAGTGCTTTACTTTCCAAAGATATGTTAGACGATAAAAAAGTTACTATTATTGACTCATTAAGCGCAGCTGCAAATATGAGGTTCTTAGTTGAGGATGCAGTAGAGATGGCAAAATTAGGAAAATCATCTGAAGAAATAGAAACTCATTTAAATGCTAAAAAAATGAATATGATTATTTATTTGACTACTGAGACACTAGAGTATCTAAGCAGAGGTGGAAGACTATCTTCTATGCAATCTAAGATAGGTAATCTACTGAATATAAAACCCATATTGAAGTTAAAAGATGGTGAACTAGGTCTTTTGGAAAAGCTTAGAGGAAAAAACAAGGCTCTAAATACCATGATAGATAAGGTTCCTGAGGATGTAAAACAAATTGGAATCTGTCATGTGTCAAACATAGAAGGGGCAGAAAAGTTAAGATCTCGCCTAGTAGAAAAGTTTCCAAATATAGAAATACAAATTGATGAATTGGGCCCTGTAATAGGAGCCCATTTAGGACCAAAGGGAATAGGTATATGTATTTCTAAATAAATTGCATTAAAATTATACAAAAAATACATCCTTTGTGATATAATTATAACAGATTTTATTTTAATTATATACGGGGGTGCTTTTTTGAGAAAAATATTAGTTACAGGAGCATTGGGTCAAATAGGCTCAGAATTAGTTTTTAAATTAAGAGAAGTATATGGAAAGGAAAATGTAGTTGCAAGCGGCAGAAGAATAAAGGAAGGTCATGAAGAGCTTATTGAATCTGGTCCTTTTGAAATCGTCAATATACAAGAGGAAAAACAAATTACAGATGTGGTAAAAAAATACAATATAAACACTATAATCAATTTAGCAGCACTACTTTCAGCCGTAGGAGAAAAAATGCCGGTTAGATGCTGGGATGTTAATATGAACGGCCTATACAATATACTAGAAGTGGGAAGAAAAGAAGGATGCATGATTTACAATCCAAGTTCAATTGCAGCCTTTGGACCATCTACACCACCAGACAATACTCCTCAAGACACAATTCAGAGACCCACTACCATGTATGGAGTTACAAAGGTAGCTGGAGAATTGCTTTGTGATTATTATCATACAAAGTTTGGTGTAGACACCAGAGGTGTTAGATTTCCAGGACTTATATCCTACCAAACACTTCCAGGCGGTGGAACTACAGACTATGCAGTTCATATCTACTATGATGCACTAAAAAATGGAGAGTATACAAGTTTTATAGGAAAAGGTACACAAATGGATATGATGTATATGCCAGATGCCTTAGATGCTATAATAGACTTGATGGAGGCAGATTCAGACAAGCTTATTCATAGAAATGCATTTAATGTAAGTGCAATGAGCTTTGCACCTGAAGACTTGGAGGCATCAATTAAAAAGTTTATTCCTGATTTTAAATTACATTATGATGTAGACCCAGAAAGACAAGCTATAGCAGACACTTGGCCAAACTCGCTAGATGACAGTGCTGCAAGAGAAGAATGGGGCTGGGATCCAAAGTACGATTTAGATGCAATGACTAAGGATATGTTAGATAAATTAAAGGTAAAATTAGACCTATAGAATCCAAAATAAAATACTGCTTAAGCAGTATTTTATTTTGGATTTAATCTTGACAAATTTACTTGGGTATAATATAATTAGTTTTGGAATACCAAGTAAATAGGTTGGGATTGAAAGAGGTGATTAGATGAAACTATCAACAAAGGGTAGATACGGATTAAAGGCGATGTTTCAATTAGCAATAAGTCAAGATGACGGACCTATACCTCTGAAGAGAATAGCAGAAAAACAAAATTTGTCTGAAAATTATTTAGAGCAATTATTTGCAACTCTTAGAAAAGATGGACTTTTAAATAGTGTGAGAGGAGCTCAAGGAGGGTATCTATTAGCTAGGCCACCAGAAGAAATAACGGTAGGAAATATATTAAGATCTCTTGAAGGCGAACTATCCCCTTCAGATTGCATATTAGAAGGATCAACTGAATGCGAAAGAGAAACAATATGTGTAACTAAAAATGTATGGATAAAAATAAAAGACAGCATAGATGAGGTAGTAGATTCTATTACATTAAGAGATATGATAGAAGACAACAATAAACTTAAGAAAAATTAATGTAAGGGGGAAAATATTTATGAAAAAAACAATATATATGGATAACTCAGCAACAACACCAGTAAAAAAAGAAGTATTAGATGAGATGGTTCCGTACTTCACAGAACTATACGGAAATCCATCTTCAATTTATGAATTGGGTAGAAAATCAAAGGCTGCTATAGAAAGCTCAAGGGAAAAAATAGCAAATGCAATAGGAGCAAAATCTAGGGAGATATTTTTTACAGGTAGTGGATCTGAAGCAGATAACTGGGCTATTAAGGGTGTAGCATATGCAAATAAAAACAAGGGAAATCATATAATAACTACTAAAACAGAACATCACGCAGTACTTCATACCTGTCAATATTTAGAGAAAAATGGATTTGAAGTAACATATTTAGATGTAGACGAATATGGACTTATTGATTTAGATGAATTTAAGAATTCTATAAAAGAAAACACAATTCTTGTCACTATAATGTTTGGAAATAATGAAATTGGAACTATTCAGCCCATAGAGGAAATCGGTAGGATTACAAAAGAAAAAGGGGTATATTTCCATACAGATGCTGTTCAAGCAATAGGGCATGTTAAAATAGATGTAGAAGCTATGAATATAGATATGCTGGCTATGGCTGCTCACAAATTTTACGGACCAAAGGGAATAGGAGCACTTTATATAAAGCAAGGAACAAAGATAGATGCACTCATTAGTGGTGGGGCCCAAGAGAGAAGGAAAAGAGCAGGAACAGAAAATGTTCCATATATAGTAGGAATGGCAAAGGCAATTGAAATTGCCTATGAAGAGATGGAAGAATCAAATGTAAAACTTATTGCTTTAAGAAATAAGTTAATGAAGAAAATCGAAGAAAATATTCCCTATGTAAAATTAAATGGACACCCAGAGAAAAGACTTCCTGGAAATGTAAACTTCTCATTTAGATTTATAGAAGGTGAGTCATTGCTACTAAGTCTTGACATGGTAGGAATAGCCGCCTCTAGTGGGTCTGCCTGCACATCGGGAAGCCTTGAGCCTTCACATGTAATGCTTGCTATTGGACTGTCTCATGAGGTAGCCCATGGATCACTTAGATTAAGTCTTGGTGACTTTAATACAGAAGAAGAAATAGACTATGTAGTAGAAAACCTAGTAACTATAGTAGATAGGCTAAGACAAATGTCACCACTATATGAAAAAATAAAGGAGGAAAAATAGATGTATTCAGAAAAAGTAATGGAGCACTTTCAAAATCCGAGAAATGTAGGAGAAATACCGGATGCAGATGGCATAGGAGAGGTAGGAAATGCAAAATGTGGAGATATAATGAAGATGTATTTAAAAATAGAAGATAACACCATAAAAGACGTTAAATTTAAAACCTTTGGATGCGGATCAGCAATAGCATCATCAAGTATGGCAACAGAACTAATCAAGGGAAAGACTATTGATGAAGTAATGAAGCTTACAAACACTGCAGTAGTTGAAGCTCTAGATGGACTACCACCAATAAAGGTTCATTGTTCAGTACTTGCAGAACAAGCCATCAAATCAGCCCTTCTTGATTACTCCAACAAAACAGGAGTCCATATAGAAGGTTTAGCAGATGTAAACTTTGATGAAGAAGATCATCATGATATAATAGAAGATATATAAGAGTTGACAAAAGATTAAGTTGATATCTAGTATGATTTAAAGTATATTAGATGAGGCAGCCTTAGCTGCCTTTTTTAACAATTAAAGGAGGAGTAATATGATTTCTACTGCATTTCTAGAAAAAAGTATAACTGTATTGCTAATTATGTTACTGCTTTTAATAATATATTATTTAATTAACATAGGAAATACATTTATACCAGATAATTCAAGAATAAAATTTAGAAACAAAAAAGTCCTATCAGTTTTTATAGGGCTAACAGGTTTTTTTCTGCTATCATACTTGTTGAGAAGATATACTATCTTATCTGATACACTTTATACAATAATTTTTTCTTCTATTTTAGCCTACTTATTGAACCCAATAGTTAACAGGCTAGAGAAAAAAGGATTTAAAAGAGGATATTCTGTACTTTTTCTATATGTTCTTATCCTTGGAGCCATACTTATTTTAGCATTTTTAGTTATACCAAAAGCAAGCAATGAAATTAAAAAACTAGCATCAGATATGCCGAGATATATTGAAAATATATCTACTAGCTTCAACAGTTTATATGATGAATATTATTCAGCCATAGGAGGGCTTCCAGACATAATTCAGACCATTCAAAACTCAATAAGGGAGAACCTAGTAGGCATAGAAAGCATGATAGCAAGTGGTTTGAGGAACTTCTTTTTTGGACTTGTAAATATATTTTCCAAAGTAATTTCACTTGTGCTTACGCCTATACTTACATTTTATTTTTTAGTAGATAAAGAATACTTCTTGGGAAAAATCAAAAAACTTATTCCTGAAAAATATAAGAAGAAAACCTTGGACCTTTTAAGGGAAATAGATAGCTCCTTATCCAAATTTGTGAGGGGAAAGATAATGCTTGCGGTTTCAGTAGGAGCTGCAACTACTATAATGCTATTGATACTAGGTATAGATTTTGCAATTTTTATCGGAGTTATAACTACTATAGGTGATGTAATACCATATATAGGACCTTTTATAGGATTTATACCAGCATTTTTCTTTGCCCTTGTAGAAAGTCCAATAAAGGCACTTTGGATTTCTATATTTTTTGTTCTTATACAATGGGCTGCAAACAATGTACTAGCTCCAAAGATATTAGGCGGAACTACTGGCATACATCCAATGGTGATACTTTTCTCCATTATAATAGGTGGAGGACTCTTTGGAGTTCTTGGAATGATATTTTCAGTACCTGCAGTTGCAGTAGGTGTAATATTAATTGATTTTGCAAAAAAAGAAATAAAAGATAGAAGAAGGAGTGCTTAAGTTAGAATCATTTGTTTTAATTTGAATAATAAGTGTCATATCATTGACAAGATTAGAATTATTATAATATAATTCAATGTATTGAAGATATTATAATAAAATAATTTACTTGAATTTGTAAATATAAATCAAAGGAAGAGGTGTATGACATGAAAAAAATGGGTCTACATGAGATCAGAAAAGAATATATAGATTTTTTTAAGGCTAAAAATCATTTAGTTGTACCTAGTTTTTCTTTAGTGCCTAAAAATGATAAATCACTACTACTCATTGGTGCGGGTATGGCGCCACTTAAAAAATATTTCACAGGAGAATCGACTCCACCTAGTAGTAGGATGGTAACTTGTCAAAAATGTATCAGAACAGGTGACATTGAAAATGTAGGGAAGACATCAAGACATGCAACATTTTTTGAAATGCTTGGCAATTTTTCTTTTGGAGATTATTTTAAAAAAGAATCTGCTGAGTGGGCATGGGAATTTTTGACTGAAAATATGGGTCTTGCAGAGGAAGATCTATGGGTCACCATATATCTAGATGATGATGAGGCATTTGAAATATGGAATAAAGAAATCGGTGTTCCAGAGCAAAAAATAATTAGACTTGGAAAAGAAGACAATTTCTGGGAATTGGAAGTAGGACCATCTGGTCCATGTTCGGAGATATATGTAGATAGAGGCATAGAATATGGATGTGGATCTGAAAATTGCAAGCCTGGGTGTGAATGTGACAGATTTATAGAAATTTGGAATCTTGTTTTTACCCAATACGACAAGGATGAAAAAGGAGTATACAATTTACTTCCAAATCCAAATATAGATACAGGTATGGGACTTGAGAGAATGGCTGCTGTAATGGAAGATGTAAAAACTATCTTTGATGTAGCAGCAATAAAAGATATAGTAAAGAAGGTTGAAGAAATATCTGGAGTAGACTATGAAAGCGATGAGGAAAAAGATATATCCATCAGAATAATTACAGACCATGCAAGGGCTATGGCATTTTTGGTTTCAGACGGAGTATTACCTAGCAATGAGGGAAGAGGATACATACTTAGAAGGCTGATACGCAGGGCTGCCAGACATGGAAAGCTCATCGGAATAGAAGGAAGCTTTTTGAGTCAGGTTGTAGATGTAGTTATTGACTCTTGGAAAGTAGAATATAGTGAACTAGAAGATAGAAGAGATACAATAAAGAGAATAATAGTAGCCGAAGAAGATAAATTTCAAGAAACCATTCATCAAGGTATCATTATACTTGAAGACTATATAGAAGAGATGAATAAAATGCAAGATACTACACTTTCTGGAGAAAAAGCATTTAAACTATATGATACATATGGATTTCCACTAGACCTAACAAGAGAAATACTAGAGGAAAAATCTATGAAAGTTGATGAAAAAAAGTTCGATCATTATATGGAAGAACAAAAAGAAAGAGCTAGAAGGGCTAGAAACGAAGATAGTGGATGGACTTCCAAAAGTGAAAAAGATTTATTTCAAGAATTAGACACCATTTTTGAAGGATATGAACACAATAAATTAGAATCAAAGGTAAGTGGATTGTTTTTAGAAGATAATCCTGTTGAAGAGATATCAAAAGGCCAAAGAGGAATACTGACACTAGAGGCTACTCCCTTTTATGGCGAATCTGGTGGTCAAGTAGGAGACACTGGTAAAATAGAAGGAGAAAATTTCAAAATAAAAGTCCTAGATACTAAAAAAACCAAAGAAGACCATATAATTCATATAATAGAAGTTGAAGAAGGAAAAGTCGACTTAGGAGATAAGGTTTTAGCTAAGATTGACCAAGCTAGAAGAGCTTCAATCAAAAGAAATCACTCAGCAACTCATCTTCTTCACAGAGCCTTAAAAGATGTTCTAGGAGAGCATGTAGACCAGGCTGGATCTGTGGTGGATTCAGATAGACTAAGGTTTGACTTTACCCACTTTGAAAGTGTAAGTGATGAAGAGCTAAAAGAGATAGAAAAGATAGTCAATGAAAAGATATTAGATTCAATGGAAGTATTGACTAGAGAAACAAGCCTAAAAGAAGCTCAGGAAATGGGAGTAGTTGGAATATTTGAAGATAAATATGGAGAAGATGTAAGAGTTCTTTCAATGGGAGAATATTCAAAAGAACTTTGTGGGGGTACCCATGTAAGGAATACAGGAAATATAGGAATGT
>JARICQ010000105.1 GCA_029264075.1 Tissierellaceae bacterium
TAAACCCTTATATTTCAATGGTACCTTGTCAAGCTCTATTAAGAGACCATCTGCGAGTTCTCCAATGGCAACACCTACTCCACCAGCTCCAAAGTCATTACATTTTTTGATCATCCTAGAAGCTTCTGGATTCCTAAATAGTCTAAGTATTCTTCTCTCAACATATGGATTTCCCTTTTGAACTTCTGCACCCGAGCTTTCAAGGGATTCTTCTGTGTGCTCTCTTGATGATCCAACTGCTCCTCCTAGTCCGTCTCTACCAGTTCTTCCTCCTATTAAAAGTATCAGATCTCCCGGAAGTGAATCTCCCCTATAGACTGATGACTTTGGAGCAGCTGCAACCAGTGCACCTAATTCCATTCTCTTTGCTACAAAGCCCTCGTCATATACTTCTCTTATAAATCCTGTTGCAGCACCTATCTCATATCCATAGGAACTATAGCCTGCCCTAGCAGTTTTAGTGATTTTCCTTTGAGGATTCTTTCCTGCTAGAGTCTCTTCATAGGCTTGTCTTGGATCTCCTGATCCTGATATTCTCATTGCCTGATATACATAGGATCTTCCTGATAGGGGATCTCTTATAGCACCACCCAAGCAAGTTGCTGCTCCACCAAATGGCTCCATTTCAGTTGGGTGATTGTGTGTTTCATTCTTAAACATAAGTAGCCACTTTTCATTCTTTCCATCCACATCTACATCTATCTCTATGCTGGCTGCATTTATTTCATCTGTATCTTCTTTGTCATCTAAAAATCCTGCCTTAGATATTTCCTTCATATTTATAGTAGCTAGGTCCATTAGAGACATTTTCTTGTCCCTATCGCCATAGACATATTCCCTTGAGCCTATATAGTCTTTTAGGGTGGATTCAAATAGTTCCTTATAGTCGCCATCTTCCAGACTGATATCTGTTATCTCACTTGTAAATGTAGTATGCCTACAGTGGTCAGACCAATAGGTGTCTATTAGCTTTATCTCTGTGATAGTGGGATTTCTCTCCTCACCTTTAAAGTAATCTCTACAATGCATGAGATCATCTATGTCCATTCCAATTCCATATTTATCTTTGAAGCCCTTCATATCTAGTTCATCTAAATCTATAAATCCATCCAATATCTGGATTTCTCCTGCCCTATATTCTGCAGTTGGATTAAAGCTGTCTATCTCAACCTCTTTCATCTCTATAGGATTTATGTAATATGATTTAGCTAGATTTAGATCTTCTTTATCTACTCGGCCTTTTAAGATAATTATCTTTGAATTTAAAACTTCTACACCTTTTTTATTTAACAATATTCTTGCCAATTGCTGAGTAGAGTCTTCTCTTTTATTATACTGACCCTTTAGGTACTCTACTCTAAAGGCTAGCTCATCATCTTCAATTTCTAGTTTATCCTCGTATTTTAAATCCAAACTACTCTCAAATAATAATTCATCTACCACAGTATCTTTTTCCCTATCTGTAAGCCCAATTAAATCATATATATTTACAACTCTTACAGATTTTAAATCATTTATTCCCAGGTAATCTCTAAATTCTCTTAACAAAAATTGTCCTTCACCATTAAACTCATTTTTCTTTTCAATCAATACTCTTTTAAATTCCAAATTTACCCCTCCTCAAAAAGTAAAATAGCCCAGCCAGGTAGGTTAAGCGAAACCTACCCGGCTGGGCTTTTATCCCTTCGGTGTAATACTGATTGCAGTATCTGTACCGCTTGGACCAGCAAGACAAAGTCTTCGGAACCCTAGGTACACTTTCACTCATAGATAAATGATTTTGGTCATTTAGTAGGAACGTCTCAACCCTATTATGAGACTTATATGAGCTTCATATTTATTACAATTCAATATTATCAGTATAATATATGCTTGTCAAGAATTGTTTTTATTTTTAGAATCTATATATAGCAGCTACTCCAGTATCTGAAGGCATCCTTTCCTTGGGTAGAATAACTACCTCTCCATTGTTTCTTAAAACCTTTTCTGCTAGGTCATCTAAGAGATCATCAAAGATTGGGTTTTCTATGTGTCCATCAATTATTTCTCCTGTTTCCTTATTTAACTTGCCATTTATTTCCCTATCAGCTTCAACTAAAATGGTGTCTACTCTATTTTCTATGCTAGCCCTAGCAACTTGGGCTAGATCGTCTGACCCTAGGTCTTGAGCCCTAGAAGTTTCGAACCTATCTATAAGTTCCTTTGTCTTCCTAATATATAAAGGCTCTAGTTCCTTCCAAAATGTTTCTCTAAGCTGACCGATATCTAAGGCTTCAAAGTTCATACTGATTCCCTTGTCCAATAGATATGGATTGTTGCTAAACTTTTTAAATTCCCCTTGATGTTCATCTAGGGCAACGAGTACTAGAGGTATTCTCTCATGTTGAGAATACTCATTTAATATAAATCTATCTACGTACTTAAAGAACCTTTCAGTATCAATCTCTACTTCATCTTTTTTTCCACCATGGCCATGAAACATCGGAGTTCCACCAACTCCACCATAAGCCCCTACATTTAAATGTGGCTCTGTAAGATCTTTCCCAAGTATTTCTTCAAGTGTATTTGGTACATCCTCACCCAAGTCTACTTGTTCAAATCCATATCTATTTCCTTCAAACAATTGGAATTCATCTCTACTTATTCCTAGAAGATGATACCTATCAGCTGATTGAAAGTTTCTGATTAGTGGTTTTATATGAAAACTATTAGCTACAACTGCTAAATCTGGTACAGGTCTTTTGAGATTGTAAACAATAGTTTCACCCTCTGCAGATAGTACGCAAACTCCTTCCTTTGCCTTGTTCCAGAATATTCTATCCTCCTGAATCTCTAGCAAAGGCTTCATAGCTTCTTTAATTTCTTTATCACTGTATTTTTCTTCCATAGACTTCTCTACAGCCTTTAATGCGTTTTTAAATTTTATTATGCTTTGTTTATCAGTTAAACTATGTCTTTCTGTAGATTGATATATTGAGACACACGGACCTTCCTTAGATCTTGATATCAATTCGTTTGGAAATTCATTGGTAATTTTGTACATATAATCTACTCCTCTCATAATTTTTTATCTGTCTGTAATCTTATACTTACCCCAATTCCTCAAAAAGAAACTCAAAGCTGGGGCAAAATTAGTCCTATTGTAACTGCTTTGTTACCAAAACATCTTTTTTTATCTATATAATATCTCTAGTGGAGAGGAGTAATTGTATGAAAAGGAAAAGTAAATTGCTAATGACTCTTTTTTTAACCTTAATGATATTGACAGTGGGATGTACTACAAATTATTCTATGTCTTCCCAACTCAACCTTGAAGAGTCTATAAGAGAAATAATAAATTCTAAAGGAGAAGACTACAATCTTCTAGCTGATCAAGAATATCTTGATAGTATGGATAGCTTTGTAAAAGCATTGAAGTCAGGGCAAGCAAACTCTCAATTTAACTATGCTCTTGGTGATTTGGATGAAGATAAGATTCCTGAACTTGTAATCTTTACAGGAAAAGATCCAAATATACTAGAAGACGAAGGAAGTCTTGAGATATATGCTTTTGATGGTAAAAACTATGGTCTAATGGACAGAGTCTCTATGAATTTTGATCTAGAAAATTATCAGATTGAAATAGGCAATATTTCAAAAGATAAGAGGGGAATACTCCTAAATAACAAAGTAGGTCTAAGATCTGGAATAACTTATGGTTTCCTGGTAGAAGATGGCAAACTTAAAAATATACTAAATAGTAACAAGGTTAACCTAGTCTCTATCTTTACTAAAAATGAAATAAGGGATATAAATGATGATGGAGTATTAGAGTTTAGCGTCTATACTGTAGATCCTGAGTCTGAAGACTTAAGTGCAGAAGGCTCTGACAAAATGACTATATGGTATAGGTGGAATGGAAAGGACAGCGCCAATATTTTTGCAATAGAAAAAAAGGATCTATCTGCCAAAGCTTCCAATAAGGAAATATATGAGGAATTGGATACAATGCTAGATGATGATTTTTCACAATTCATAGCTGAATTATCAGATAAAAAATCTCAACTTTCAAAGTATGATACTACAGAGCTAGTAAAAAAGTACCTTGAAGGCTTAAAAGAAAAGCTATATACCAAAAGTATTCAGATAGAAAATCTCTTTATAAGACATCAAGATGGAAAAGACTTTAACTATATAGTAGATAAATATAAGTTAGAAGTAGATGACTTAAATAATATGGAATACTTGAATCGCGAAAAAACTTTAAAGGATTATCCTGAAATAAAAAAAAATCTAATAAAAAATAGAGAATTAGCCTATAAGCTAAGTAGTCAAGATGAAATCTACTATTACTTGATTGATTATAAGAAGATCTTTGACTTATTTGGAGATAGCTTGACAAGAGAATATGGAGATTATCTTAAAGTCCTAGCCCTAGATTCAGAAAAACCATTTTTAAATGATGGGGTCTTGACCATATCAACAGACAATCTGGCTGATAGGATATTGATTGTAGAAAATTTCAAAAGGGTCTATCCCTATTCGAATTTGATAGCTGAAATAGACAAAATATATGAATTATACTTCAAAACATATCTATATGGAGATAGCAGGAGTTTAAATTTTAAAAGGGAAAATAAGAAGATGGAAAGGTCTGCTATAATTGAGTTTCAGTCTAAGATTGAGGAGCATCCAGATACAAATTTTTCAGATATAGTTGCTGATTTTCTAGGCTGGCTTGAAGAGAATTCATTTTTTTTAAATGATGATATCAGAGAAAAGCTAAATAATAGACTAAATTAATTAAAATTAAAGAAAAATCAAGACTTCAAAGCTAATTAGCTTTGAAATCTTGATTTTTTCTTTTAGAACTCAATCATTTTTCCAATCTTTTTCTCCCTTGCCTTGTCATATATTCTTTTAGCAGTCACTAGATCCAAGACTCCACTTCCAACGCTCTTGAAAAAAGTTATCTCCTCATCATTTTCCCTAGAAGAGATTTTCCCCATTATCAATTCTCCAAGCTCACCTAATATATCGTCCTTAGAAAATAAGCCCTTCTCTATTGGTATTATAAAATCGCCACTCTCATTTAGTACTCCATCCCTGGTGTCTAAATATATTTTGTCTGCTCGAGTTAATATATATGGATCAATTTCCTGCATATCAGGTTTATAGGATCCTACCCCATTTATATGGGCTCCAGCCTTGACTGTTTTGCCATCAAATACAGCTTCCTTGGCTGTGGTTACAGCAGTTATTATATCAGCACCGTCTATTGCTTCTTCTGGACTAGATGATACACTTATATTGAATTCAAATTGATCTCCTAACTCAGCTTTCATCCTCTTTG
>JARICQ010000107.1 GCA_029264075.1 Tissierellaceae bacterium
CACAACCTAGTATCTACAAACATACTAGACTTCATAGAACTATCTCCAGATTATGGGATACTTGAGATAACTGCCTTGGAAGAGTGGGAGAACAAAACTCTAAGTCAGTTGAGACTTTCTTCTAAATATGGCTTAAATGTAATGGTAATTAAAAAAGGATCAGAAGTAATAGTTCCACCCAGTGCATCAGATATGATAGAGAAAAAGGATGTGCTGGTAGTTATAGGATCAACTAGCGATATAAACAAAATAGAAAGACGAGCTGACAAAGAAGATGATTAAAATAAAGAGTAGTAAAAACTCTTTGATAAAAGAAATAAAGTCCTTATATAGGAAGAAAGAAAGAAGAAAGCTTGGATTGTTTTTAGTAGAGGGAATTAAGATAGTAGAAGAGATAGTAGACAAAAATTATTCTATTAAAAAGATAGTATATACTGATTCAATATTTTCTAATAAAGATGGAAAAAAATTGATGGAGAAAATAGGAAGTTCAAAAAAACTAGTGAATGTCCCAGAGAATATATTTAAAGAAATTTCAGATACTGAAAATCCACAAGGTATACTTGGACTAGCTAGTATACCCTTATATGAAATTGAGGATTTAAACCTAGACAATGTAAAACTTTTACTTTATTTAGATGGAGTACAGGACCCAGGTAATATGGGAACGATTATTAGGACAGCAGATGCATTCAATATAGATGGAATAATTATTGCAGAAGGATGTGTAGACCCTTACAATCCAAAGGTAGCTAGGGCAACTATGGGATCGATTTTTAGGGTTCCTCTATATTTTGTAGACGATGGAGTATCCAAGATTAAAAGACTTAAATCAGAAGGCCTGAAACTCTATTCTTCTAGCCTTATTGGAAGCGTAGATATTGATGGGCTTGATTTCAAAAATACAATAGTTGCCATAGGCAATGAATCAAATGGAGTCAGCACTGAAATCTATAATCTATCAGATAAATTGATAAAAATACCTATGCTTGGCGAATCAGAATCATTAAATGCAGGAGTTGCTGCATCTATAATTATGTACCAATCTACTATAGGGAACAATTAAATTCTTGAGTTTTAAAAAGCTAAGTGCTATAATTGAATAAATATTTTAAATACAGGTCTTTAAAGTAAAAGGCTTGTTTTTATATCAGGTAAAGGAGCTGTATTATGAAGGATAAAATGATAGAAAGTTTAGATGAGATTAAATCTACGGGATTAAAAGATATAGAAGGTGTTAAGACACTAGATGAATTAGAAAAACTGAGAGTTAAGTTCCTAGGGAAAAAAGGGAAATTGACAGCTGTTTTAAGAGATATGGGAAAGCTCAGCGGAGAGGATCGCCCAGTAATAGGTCAGACAGCAAATGAAATAAGAAATAGTCTTGAAATGGAAATAAACTCTGCTAAAGATTCTCTAGGGCAAAAGATGAAAGAGATGAAGATGAAAGAGGAAGATATAGATGTAACTATTTCCAAAGAAGAATTGATACTTGGACATAGACACCCTCTATTACATACGCTCGAAGAGTTAGAGGATTTATTTATAAGCATGGGATTCTCTGTAGTTGTAGGACCTGAGATAGAGACGGTAGAAAACAATTTTGATGCTTTAAACTCACCAGAAAATCATCCATCAAGAGACCTTTCGGATACCTTTTATATAAATGATGATATTCTACTTAGGACTCATACATCACCTGTTCAGATACGTGCAATGAAAGAATTAGGGGCACCTCTTAGAATAGTATCAGCTGGTAGAACCTTTAGATTTGACGATGTAGACGATACTCACTCACCTATGTTTCATCAACTTGAAGGCTTGGTAGTAGATGAAAACATAAGTATGGCAAATTTAATTCATACTTTAGATATATTTATAAAGGAATTATTTGGAAGCGATATGAAGACCAGATATAGACCACATCATTTTCCATTTACAGAACCATCTGCTGAAGTAGATGTATCCTGTCTATCATGCAGGGGCAAGGGCTGCGAACTTTGCAATGGAACAGGATGGAGTATGGAACTCCTGGGATGTGGAGTTGTGCATCCTAAAGTATTAGAACATTGCGGAATTGATTCAGAAAAATATAGTGGCTTTGCATTCGGTATGGGAATAGATAGGATTACAATGGTAAAATACGGAATTGATAATATAAGACTATTATTTGAGAATGACAACAGATTTTTAAATCAATTCTAATAAAGGGAGTGAAAAAATGTTATTACCTATAAATTGGCTAAAAGATTATGTAGACATAAAGGTTGATTCAAAGACCCTATCAGACAAGCTAACCATGTCTGGGTCGCATGTTGAGTCAATAATATCTTTAAAGGATAATATAAAAAATATAGTAGTGGGGAAAATAGAAAGTATCCAGGCACACAAAAATGCAGATAAGCTTATAATATGTAAGGTAAATATAGGAGAAGAAATACTAGATATAGTTACTGCTGCTAGAAATGTAAATGAAGGAGACTATATCCCCCTAGCATTAGTTGGAGCTAAACTTGCAGATGGAACAATTATAGAAAAGACTGACTTTAGAGGAGTAGATAGTTTTGGAATGCTGTGTTCATTAAGTGAACTTGGCTATTCAGACAATGTCATTCCAAAAGAGATGCGAGATGGTATATATATATTAGATAGAGAACATCCATTAGGTGAAGATATAGTGAAGGCTATGGAGCTAGAAGAAGATATAATAGAATTTGAAATAACTCCAAACAGACCAGACTGCCTAAGTATAATAGGGATGGCTAGGGAAGCTGCAGCTACACTTGATTTGGATTTAAAAGAACCAAATATAAAAATTGAAAATGAACTAGAGGACATAAGTAAATATATAAAATCCATAGAGATTGAAACACCAAATTGCAATAGATATTATGGAAGGACAATAAAGGATGTAAAAATAGGCCCATCTCCCCAGTGGATGCAAAATAAGCTTATGGAAGCTGGCATGAGACCAATCAGCAATATTGTTGATGTAACAAACTATGTAATGCTTGAATATGGTCAGCCTCTACACGCATTTGATGCAGACAAACTGGAGGGGCAAAAGATAATAGTTAGACAAGCAAAAGATGGGGAAACTATAAAGACCTTAGACGATGTGGACAGAAAACTTTCTAGCGATGATATAGTGATTGCAGATGAAAAATATTCTATTGGTATTGCTGGAGTAATGGGTGGATTTGAAACTGAAGTATCCCCTGCTACTAAAAATGTGCTTTTAGAAGGAGCAAACTTCGATGATAAGAGTATTAGACTTACTTCAAAGAAATTTAATCTCAGGAGTGAAGCTTCTAGTAGATTTGAAAAAGGAATAGATCCAAAGCTAAGTCAAATAGCTGTAGATAGAGCTTGTCAATTGATAGAAGAGATTGGGGCTGGAAGGGTAGTTAAAGGCAATATAGATGTGTATGAAAATGTAAAGATTGAGAACATAATTAGACTTAGGCCAGAAAGAGCAAATAAAATACTAGGCATAGAAATTTCAAAAGATGAAATGATTAAGTATTTAGATAATCTTGGAATTAAATCTGAAATCAAAGACGAGTTTATATATTCAATAGTACCTAGCTTTAGATTGGATTTAGAGTTAGAAGTAGACTTGATTGAAGAAATTGGTAGGATGTATGGATTCCATAATATAAAGAGCAAACCACTTGTTGGTGTACTTACAAGGGGAGAAAAGCCTTACGAAAAACAAATAGAAGATAAAGCTAAGAGGATATTGCAGGGACTAGGATTGAATGAAGTAATGACTTATTCTTTTATAAGTCCAAGAGCGTATGATAGAATAAAGATATCAGAAGACAACAAACTTAGAAACTATATAAAACTTATTAACCCACTAGGGGAAGATTATAGTGTGATGAGGACAACGCTGATACCAAATATGCTTGACCTACTTAGTAGAAATTACAATAGAGGAGTTAAGCAATGTCTTTTTTATGAAATTGGAAACATATTTACTCCTAAAGAACTACCAGTCAAGAGGCTTCCAGACGAGGATAAGGTGATTTCGTTTGGAGTCTATGGGGAAAAGGATTTTTATTACTTAAAAGAAGTAATTGACAAAACACTAAATAAGCTTGGAATAATAGATTTAGAGTATATAAAGGACAAGGAATTGGATACATTTCACCCAGGAAGAACAGCAAGAATTATGCTAAAGGGAGAAGAGTTAGGTGTTCTTGGAGAGATTCATCCTGATGTATCAGAAAACTATGAAATAAAAGACAAGGTATATATAGGATGGTTAGACTTTGAGAAGATAATAGAAGAGACTAGCCTAGATATAAAATTCAAGTCTTTACCCAAATATCCATCTATGAATAGAGATATTGCTCTTATATTAGATAGGGAGATTCCAGTTGGCGATATAGAGAAATTAATAAAAAAACATGGAGAAGAATTAATTGAGAAAATTGAGCTGTTTGATGTTTATACTGGAGATCAAATACCTGAAGATATGAAGAGTGTAGCTTATTCAATTACCTATAGATCAGCTGATAGAACATTGATAGATGAAGAAGTAAATACGATTCAAAAATCAATTGTAGATGATTTGAAAGAAGCTTATGGTGCTGAGCTAAGGTCATAAAAGAGTGGAAGGAGTGTTCGAGCTATGACTGAAAAGAAAAAAGTTGATGTGCAAATTGATGGACGTGATTTCGTTGTAGTCGGTTCAAATAGTGCAGCTTATGTCAAAGAATTAGCTGCATATGTGGATTGTAAAATCAAAGATTTAACAAGTAAAAATGATAGGTTAAGTCAGACTATGGCAGCTACACTTGCAGCACTCAACATAACAGATGAATTGATGACTACTAAAGAAGAATTAGGGCAGTTAGAAAGTGAAGCTAAAGAGCCTATAGAAAAATACGAACTAGTAATATCTGATTGGGAAAAATCAAAAGAAAAAATAAAAGAACTTGAAATGAGATGCAGTGAGCATAAGGACGATCTTTTGAAATCAAAGCTGGACAATGAAAATATGAATAAGGAAATAAAGAAATACATCCATGCATTGGAACTTAAAGAGAAGGAATTGGCTGATAGCCAAAAAATAATCAAATCATTACAGGATAAAATATATGAAAATCAAATAAAACTTATTGAGAAGAAAAAAGAATTAAATGAAACAAATAATTTAAAAAATGATAAAAAAGATAGTTTTACTAAGGAGGAAGTCTAAATACTGTGAAATATATAGAATTGCTAGCACCCGTAGGTAGCATGGAATCTCTCTATGCAGCAGTCCAAAATGGAGCAAATGCAGTATATTTAGGAGGAAAGTTATTTAATGCTAGACAGTATGCCTCGAACTTTGAAAATGAGGAACTTAAAGAGGCAGTTCGTTATGCTCACTTAAGAGGAGTGAGGGTTTATGTGACTGTAAATATACTGATAGATAATTCAGAAATAGAGGATGTAATAGACTATATAAGTTTTCTTTATGAGTCAGATGTTGATGCACTTATATTACAGGATATAGGGCTTGCAAAACTAATAAGAGAAATTTTTCCTAAATTCGAAATACATGCAAGTACTCAAATGACTATTAACAATTTATATGGAGCAGAGTTTCTATACGATATGGGCTTTTCAAGAGTCGTGCTTGCCCGTGAAACTCCCTTAGATGAAATAGAACATATAAGCGAAAATACCCCCATCGAATTAGAGGCATTTATTCATGGGGCTCTTTGCATTTCATATTCAGGCCAATGCTTGATGAGTAGTTTGATTGGTGGTAGAAGTGGAAATAGGGGTAGATGTGCACAGCCTTGTAGGATGCCCTCTTCATTAGTAGATAAAGATGGTAAACTCTTGGAGGATTGGGATAAA
>JARICQ010000127.1 GCA_029264075.1 Tissierellaceae bacterium
GATGAAATACTGAGCCTAGATACAAAGCAAAAGACTAGTTCTATTGATGACAAACTAGCCTTGGAAGTTTTGATAGTTAAATTATGCAAGTAAATGTTAAAACTTCGGCTACCCGAAGTTTTAACTACATTGCATTATTTAATTTTTTAGTTAAACGACTGATCTTTCTAGAAGCATTGTTTGGGTGAAGAATATTTATCTGAGCAGCTCTTTTTAATTTCTTATCTAGAGTTTTAAGCACAAGTTCTGCTTCTTCAACATTTCCAGCTTCAATAGCATTGTCAAACCTTTTCATATATGTCTTGATTTCTGTTTTTTTACTTTTGTTTCTTTCAGTCTTTTTTGCAGTAGTAAGAATTCTTTTCTTAGCGGATTTAATATTTGCCAATAATTTCACCTCCTAATTAATCTAACAAAAGTAATTTTATCACGAAAAAGCCGAAATTGCAAGGAATATTAATAGCAAATAAACTTTTATTATCTAGAGAAAAGTGATATAATGAATTTTGAGATATAATATTTAGGAGGAATTTGAGTGGATAATAAAAACAATATAGATAAAGAAACTGAAGAGAAAAGTGAAACTATCGAATGGATAAAGAGTATAGCGACTGCAGTTGTGATCGCTATTTTAATTAAGAGTTTTATTTTCAACACAACATATGTGCTAGGAAATTCTATGTTTCCAACCTTACAGGAAAAGGATAGGCTCTTTGCAAATAAAGTTTCTCTTTATTTTTCTAATCCATCAAGGGGGGATATAGTTGTACTAGAAGCTCCTGATGAGTTAAAGAAAGATTATATTAAAAGAGTTATAGGAGTAGAAGGAGATACTGTAGAGATAAGAGATGGCAATGTATATCTAAATGGTGATATATTAGACGAGCCATACTTGGATGGGGATGCCTATACTCACACATACAATGAAACAAGATGGGAGATTCCAGAAGGGAATTTGTTTGTACTGGGAGATAATAGAAACCCTGGAGCTAGCAAAGATAGTAGGGTATTTGGATATATTTCAACTGATAGTATAAAAGGAATTACAGGCTTTAGGTACTTTCCAATCAATGATAGATTTGGAAAAGTAGAATAAGCTTTGCAAGAAGGCCATGAATTGGTCTTTTTGTTTTACATAAGGACTTTTATTTGCTATAATTATCTAGAGTTATTTGATGTTCATGAGGAGGACAATTATGGATAATATAAAACAAGAGAGTATAAGGAATTTTTCTATTATAGCTCACATAGATCACGGGAAATCAACACTTGCCGATAGATTAATAGAAGAAACTGGGATGTTAACTTCAAGAGAGATGCAAGATCAAGTTCTAGATAGCATGGATCTTGAGAGAGAAAGAGGAATCACAATTAAACTAAAAGCAGTTAGATTAGTATATAAGGCTAAGGATGGAAAAGAGTATATACTTAATTTAATAGATACGCCGGGGCATGTAGACTTTACATATGAAGTTTCTAGGTCTCTTGCAGCATGTGAAGGTGCAGTTTTAGTAGTTGACTCTACACAGGGTGTAGAAGCTCAAACTCTTGCAAATGTATATCTAGCAATGGACCAAGATCTTGAGATTCTTCCTGTAATCAACAAGATAGATCTTCCAAGCGCTAGAGTTGATGAAGTGAAATCTGAAATAGAAGATGTTATAGGAATAGATTGTGCGGATGCACCACTTATATCAGCCAAAGATGGGTTAAATGTAGTGGATGTGCTGGAGAGCATAGTTAAAAACGTGCCAGCACCCACTGGAGATAAAGATGCGCCTATAAAAGCACTTATATTTGACTCTTTTTATGATTCATACAAGGGAGTTATATGCTATATAAGAGTTTTTGATGGAATTATAAAAGCAGGTACTGAAATTAAGATGATGTCAAATGGTAACACATATGAGGTTATTGAGGTTGGTGTAGATACAGCTAGGCACATTGTAAAAGATAAGCTAGAGCCAGGGGATGTAGGTTTCTTAACTGCCAGTATCAAGGATGTCAAGGATGCTAGGGTTGGAGATACAATTACCGGTAAAGAAAATCCAACTCAACAAGCATTGCCAGGATATAAGAAAGTAGTTCCTATGGTGTTTTGTGGAATATATCCAGCTGAGGGAGAAGATTTCAATACTATAAGGGAGGCATTAGAAAAACTTCAAGTAAATGATGCAGCTCTAAACTTTGAACCTGAGACTTCAGTTGCACTTGGATTTGGATTTAGATGTGGTTTTCTTGGACTCCTTCATATGGAAATTATACAGGAGAGGATTGAAAGGGAATTTAATCTGAATATAATAGCTACAGCACCATCCGTTATATATAAAATAACCAAAAAAGATGGGACTGTCCTAGAAATACAAAACCCTTCAAATATGCCAGAAGAAACTGAAATAGAATTTATGGAAGAACCTATAGTAAGGGCCAATATAATGAGTCCAACAGAATATGTTGGAGCTATAATGGAGCTTTGCCAAAACAAGAGGGGTAACTTCATTAATATGGAATATTTAGAAGAGACTAGAGTATTACTTCACTATGATCTTCCATTAAATGAAGTTGTATATGACTTCTTTGATGCTCTTAAGTCAAAGACTAGAGGATATGCAAGCTTCGACTATGAACTTAAAGGATATGAGGAGTCTGAGCTTGTAAAACTTGATATACTTATCAATGGTGAGTTAGTTGATGCATTTTCACTTATTGTTCATGAAGAAAAAGCATATGAAAGAGCACGAATCATAGCAGAAAAACTTTCAGGAGTAATTCCTAGACATCAGTTTGCAGTGCCTATTCAAGCTAGTATAGGAAACAAGATAATAGCTAGAGAGACTATTAGAGCACTTAGAAAAGATGTAACTGCAAAATGCTATGGTGGAGATATTTCTAGAAAGAGAAAACTTCTTGAAAAACAAAAAGAAGGTAAAAAGAGAATGCGTCAAATAGGAAGCGTTGAAGTTCCACAAGAGGCTTTCCTAACAGTACTAAAGTACGACGAAAAATAAACTTGAGCTGCGGCGGTAATTGCTGCAGCTCTTACTTATGGAGGCTAAAGATGAAAGATTTATCCATATACATACACATACCATTTTGCATCAGCAAATGTAGTTATTGTGATTTTTTATCCTTTACATGTAAAGATGAAAAAATAGATAGTTATATAGACGCCTTACTAATAGAACTTGAGCTTTATAAGGAAGAAATCATAGACTATCAGATTAGGACTATATTTATAGGTGGGGGGACTCCGTCTAGCATAGATGAGTCTCATATATCAAGGGTTTTAGATTATATAATGAAAAATTATAATGTTGAGAAACTAGAGGAAGTATCTATAGAGTCAAACCCGGGAACACTAACTAAAGAAAAAGTAAAAGTATATAAGAATTCGGGAATCAATAGAATAAGCATGGGAGTTCAAAGTTTGAATAATAGGATTTTAAAAGACATAGGAAGAACTCACACTAAAGAAGATTTTTATAATAGTTTAGATATCACAAGGGGATTGGGTATAGATAATATTAATGTGGATTTAATGTTTGGGCTTCCAGGGCAAAACTTAAGCCAGGCTCTTTATAGCCTAGAGCGAGTTATTCAACTTGGAGTAAAACATATTTCTTACTATGGATTGATACTTGAAGAGGGGACTGACATGTTTTATAGGCATCTTAGAGGGGAGATTGATTTTCCTAGTGAAAAGGATGAAAGAGATATGTATCACAATATAGTCCGAATATTAAAAGAAAATGCTTACGATCACTATGAAATATCTAACTTTTCAAAAGCTGGATATAGCTGCAAACACAACTTGAGATATTGGGATCTAAAACCATATCTAGGCATTGGATTAAATAGTCATTCTAATATGGAAGGGAAGAGATTTTCAAACACTTTAGATATAGATGAATACATTTATAAATTGGAAAATAAAAATTTTCCAGTGATCGACATAATAGATATCTCTAAAAATATAGAAATTGAAGAATTTTGTATAATGGGCTTAAGGAAGACCAGTGGAATAGATAAGATTGATTTTAAAAATAGGTTTAGCTTCAATATCGAAGACATATACAATACTATGATAAAAAAACATGTGAAAAATGGACTTATAAAAAACTCAGATAAAAGTATAAGTTTAACAGCCAAGGGCTTAGATTTATCCAATCTTGTAGAGATAGTTTTCTTAAGATAAAATAAAAAAATGAAAAAGGTATTGACAAAATTCATATAAAATGATAAA
>JARICQ010000163.1 GCA_029264075.1 Tissierellaceae bacterium
GAAACCAGACTTTCAACTTCTAAAATTATGGGTCTTGTACCTTCTCTTACAACTGTAATAGAGCTACCAGGTACAATATTATCTTCTTCTCTACTTGTCATAAAATATTCTGAAGGATTATCTATAGAAGTCATTCCCCTATCTGACATGGAAAAGAATCCTATTTCCCCAGTAGATCCATATCTATTTTTTGTAGTGAGTAAACTTCTTAATTCCTCACCACTATCGCCTTCTATTAGGAGTACCGTATCCACTAGATGTTCCAATGCTCTTACACCTGCTATTTCATTTGCCTTTGTCATTTGTCCAACCATAATAACCACTCTTGGATTTTCTTGATTTTTAGCAACCTCTACTAATGCATTAGCACATTCCATAGTTTGAGTTGGAGATCCTGCTCTGGAACTTGCATATTCTGATAGTGTAAAAGTTTGGATACTATCCACAATTACTATCTTAGGATTTAATTCCTCCACATTATGCAGAACATTATCCATACTATTATCAGACATAACCCATAAATTTTCATCAACCCTGTCTTCTATTCTATCTGCTCTATTTTTTAATTGAGACTCACTTTCCTCACCAGATGCGTATAATACCTCATGGCCCAATTTAGCCAAATCATTTGCCACTTGTAGGAGAAGTGTAGACTTTCCTGCTCCTGGAACTGCAGATAATATGGTAATTGAATCTTTGACAATTCCTCCACCCATAACTCGGTTGAATTCACTTATGCTAGTTACAATTCTATCACTGTTAGTAGATACTATATCTTGAAGTCTATTTAAAGGTTTTTTATTGATCTGCCTTCTTCTACCACTGCTGCCAGCTTTTTTTCTCTCTATTTCTACCTCTTCTAAAGATCCCCATGATCCACATTCAGGACATTTACCTAAATAAGCAACATTTTCATATTCGCATTTATTACATATAAAAATTGTTTTCTTTCTCGACATATTTAACCTCCCAAATAAATTGAGCCTGTAGCAAAACTACAGGCTCTTATATTTTATCCTATTCTACTTTAAATTCAAGCTTTCCATCTTCTTGAACTATCTTTATATGATCCTTATTATTTATATTTCCTTTTAATAATTCATCGGCTAGTCTATCCTCTATTTTATCCCTAATTGTTCTTTCAAGGGGTCTTGCTCCAAACTCTGGATCATAGCCTGATTTTGCAATATAATCCTTTGCTGATTCTGATACTTCTATTTTCAATTCCATTTGATCCAGTCTCTCTTCCAGATTCTTTATCATTAAATCCACAATTTTCCTTACATCCCCTTCTCTTAAATTGTGGAATACTATTGTTTCATCGATTCTATTTAAAAATTCTGGTCTAAAGGTTTTTCTTAATTCCTCTTCTACAGTTTCCTTCATCTTGTTGTACTCTTCTTCATCTTCGTACTCTTCATCTGTGGTTGCAAAACCTATTGTGGATTGCTTGCCAATTTTTGTTGCTCCCACATTAGAAGTCATTATTACTACTGTGTTTTTGAAATCTACAGTTCTACCCTTTGAATCTGTAAGTCTTCCGTCGTCTAAAATCTGAAGTAATATATTAAATACATCTGGGTGAGCTTTTTCTATCTCATCTAACAGTATTACTGAATATGGTTTACTCCTCACAACTTCTGTCAGTTGACCACCCTCATCATGTCCCACATATCCTGGAGGTGATCCAACTAATCTAGATACTGAGTGTTTTTCCATATACTCAGACATATCTATTCTTATCATGGCATCTTCATCACCGAAAAGTTCCTCTGCTAAGGATTTAGCCAGATAGGTTTTTCCTACTCCTGTTGGCCCTACGAATATAAAGCTACCAACTGGTTTGTCCGGATCTTTAAGTCCTACCCTAGCCCTTCTAACAGCTTTAGACACTGCTTTAACTGCTTGTGCTTGACCTATTACCTTTTCATGAAGTATATTCTCCAGATTTAAAAGTTTTTTACTCTCTTCAACTGTCATCTTGGTTACAGGTATTCCTGTCCAGTCAGAAACTATTTCTGCAATTTCTTCATATTTAACAATTAAATCTGAACTTTCTTTTTCTTTTTTCCATTTAGTTCTTCCAGATTTTTCTTTCTCCTTTAATTCCTTTTCCCTATCCCTTAATTCCGCTGCTTTTTCATAGTTTTGAGTATTTATAGCTTCCTCTTTTTCTTGAGATATTTCCTGAAGCTTTGATTCAATATTTTTAAGATCAGATGGAGTCACGTAAGTTTCTATTCTCACTTTTGATGCTGCCTCATCAATTAAGTCTATGGCTTTATCAGGTAAAAATCTATCTGATATATATCTACTGGACAATTCTGCCGCTGCATCTATAGCTTCATCTGTAATTTTCACTCCATGATGTGCTTCATATTTATCTCTCAATCCTTTTAAGATAGTTTTTGTATCTTCCACACTTGGTTCTTGCACCATAATTGGTTGTAATCTTCTTTCAAGTGCCGAATCCTTTTCTATGTGTTTTCTATATTCATCTATAGTTGTTGCACCAACTATTTGTATTTCTCCTCTTGCCAAAATCGGCTTTAAAATATTAGATGCATCCATGGCACCCTCTGCTGCACCTGCACCAACTATTGTATGAAGTTCATCTATAAACAGAATTACATCTCCTGCACTTTTCAACTCCTCTAAGACAGATTTTAATCTTTCCTCAAATTCTCCCCTATACTTAGCTCCTGCTATCATATTGGATAAATTCAAGGATATAATTCTTTTATCTTGAA
>JARICQ010000138.1 GCA_029264075.1 Tissierellaceae bacterium
ATCTTCTTACTTCTTTTTTAAGCATGTTTTCCAAACTTTCATCTATATCCTTTTCATTATCAGGATACTTTTCAACAAAAAACTCTTTTATTTCTGTATTTACAGATGAAATTTTTTCCATTCTTTCGTGCTTATCAAAAGTATTTATAGCTGCTACAAGCTTTTCTTTTCCAAATTCCATAATTTCTTTTTCTATGTCTTCATTAGATTTGAACACTTCAAATTCTCTTTTTTCTTTTCCAATTTCATCTTTTATCTCTTTTATGAATCTACATAAGCCCTTTATTTCTTCATGAGCTGCTAGTATCCCTTTTAACATAACTTCTTCTTTGACTACATTCGCTCCAGCTTCAACCATCATTATTGCATCTTCAGTTCCTGAAACTACCAAGTCGATGTCTGATTCTTCTCTCTCTTTGCTATTTGGATTAATTACAAATTCCGAATCTACTCTACCAACTGATACTGCAGCTGTAGGTCCATTAAATGGTATATCAGATATTGAAAGTGCAATTGAAGATCCTAACATTGCAACCATCTCTGGTGAGTTATCTTGGTCTACTGAAAGCACGGTAGTGATTACTTGTACAGCATTTCTAAATCCTTCTGGAAATAGTGGTCTTATAGGTCTATCTATAAGTCTACAAGCTAAAACTGCTTTCTCGCTTGGTCTTCCTTCTCTTTTAATGAACCCTCCAGGTATCTTTCCTACTGAATACATTTTCTCTTCATAATCTACACTAAGTGGAAAGAAATTTATTCCCTCTCTAGGCTCTTTAGAAGCTGTAGCTGTAGCCAGTATTACAGTATCTCCATATTGTATTAAACATGCTCCTCCTGCCTGTTCTGCTACCTTACCTGTAGTAACTATTAGATCTCTTCCTGCTAATTTGTATGTGAATTTTTTTTCCATGCAATACCTCCTAGATTGATACAATTACTATATTTTTAGTTTTAATATACTTAATAAATTAATAGAGCGGGATCTACCCGCTCTTATTAACGTCTGATGCCTAGTTTTTCAATTAAAGAACGATATCTTTCAATATCATTATTTCTTAAATATTTTAGTAATCCCCTTCTTTGACCAACCATCTTTAATAAACCTCTTCTAGAGTGATGATCTCTTTTGTGAGCTTTTAAATGCTCATTTATAGAATTAATTCTATAAGTTAAGATTGCAATTTGAACTTCCGGGGAACCAGTATCTCCTTCGTGTAATGCATATTCATTAATAATGTCTTGCTTTTCTTCTTTTAATAACAATTAATACACCTCCATGTTTTTTAAATACTCCTGTAGCTATGTAAAACGTCGAGGAAACGATAAACATTGCTATAGGAAGCTTCTTCTTAATATTACCATAAAGAGCTTAAAATGTAAATATTAATCTTCTTTTTCTATTTCTTTTATATCTAATTCCATTTGGGCTATCAATTCATTTTTATTGTTAAATCTAATATCATCTCTTAAATGTCTTTGGAAGAAAACTTCTATAGTTTTTCCATATATATCCCTATTGAAATCTAAGATAAATGTTTCAAATTTTAATTTTTTATTTTCTTTATTAAATGTTGGATTATATCCAATATTAGTTGCAGATCGATATACTTTGCCGTCTATTTCTGTTAAAGTTTTATAAACACCCGTTCTAGGAATTACATAATTATCTATCAACTCTATATTTGCTGTTGGAAATCCCATTTCAGATCCTCTGCTTGCACCTCTTATAACCTTTCCAATTATAGAATATGGTCTATTTAGATTTTCTTCTACGTCTTCCATTTTTCCTTTTTCAATCAAACATCTTATATAAGAGCTGCTAATAGGAGTATCATTTTTTTTAATTGGATTTAAAACTTTTAATTTAAAGCCTAACTTTTTTGACAACCCTTTCATATAATCAGAGTTTCCTAAAGCCTTATATCCAAACCTATAGTCATATCCAATTACTACTAATTTGGAGTTTAATTTCTCTAGCAATATTCTTTTAACGAATTCATCGGCACTTAGTTTCATCAGGCTTTCATCAAAATCAATAAAGTAGATCAATTCAACACCTAGTTTTTTTGCAAGCGCTAGCTTTTGATCTATGCTTGTTATGCACTTTGGTGAATTTTTATTTAATGTTTCTTTTGTATGATTTTTAAATAATAATAAAGATGATCGCAAATCTATTTCTCTTGCATTTACGACCATTGTTTTGATTAACTCTTGGTGTCCTATATGAATACCATCAAAATTCCCAAGAGCTACAGCTGTATTAAATATATTTTCTTTGCATTTTGATAAATCTATTATTTCCATTAAATCACCCTATGTCAATAAAACTTTGTTCATTTTCATATATAAGTCTGAATCTATTTTTACAATTTCACCTGTTCCTATGAACTCTTCTTTGCAATAAACCCTATAGAGTTTGTCTAACTTATACTTTATACTATTATCCAACTTTATTTTCACACCATTTATCAATCGTTTATAGTGTTTATCTGCTATATCAAAGCTTTCTAAATCCATCAATGCATTATCCATTGGAAGAATTATATCCTTTATTTCATCTGTGTCTATTTTTTTTATATAATCTAAACTGTAGGATTTTTCGATATTGAATGGACCAGCCTGAGTTCTCATTAGATAAGACATATATCCAAATGTACCAAGATCATATCCTATATCATCACATAGAGTCCTTATATAGGTTCCTCTAGAACATTTGACTTTAAAAGTTATTTGATTGTTATTGATAATATTCAGTATATCTATTGAATATATTTCAACATCTCTCTTGGGCCTTTCTATAGTCTTACCTTCACGTGCTAATTCGTATAGTTTTTTCCCTTCGTGTTTTAATGCAGAGTACATAGGTGGAGTTTGCTTTATATTACCTTTATAGTTTGAAATAGTACTTATAATCTTATTTCTAGTCACTCTTTTTAATGAAGTATCAACAACTTTTCCTTCTACATCCAAGGTATCAGTCCTAGACCCTAGTGTTAAATCAGCTACATATTCTTTGTCAGCGTTTAATAAATATTCAGATACTCTAGTTGCCTTACCAATACATATTGGTAGTACTCCTGTAGCCATTGGATCAAGAGTACCAGTATGTCCAATTCTCTTTATTCCCGTTATTTTCCTCATGATAGCAACCACATCATGTGAAGTCATCCCTTTAGGCTTGAATATATTTATTATCCCATTCATATTGGCACCTAAATAACTTTCTCTAATTCAGTAATCAAATCTTTTTTTACTTGTTCTAAATCTGATTTAATTGTACATCCAGAAGCTTTCTGATGTCCACCGCCACCAAACTTAGAACATAGATCAGATACATCTACATATCTTTTGCTTCTCATACTCACCTTTATTTCATCTTCTTCAAATTCTTTTAGCATTACAGCAACTTCTACAGTATCTATGTCTCTAATAAAAGAAACTATGCCTTCTGAATCTTCCATACTTGCTCCAACAGCCCTCAGGTTATCTCTTGTCACTTCAACTATAGCAACTCTATCATCAAAGTATGTTTCCAGAGTCTCCAAAGTCTTAATAAATAACTTGGTCTTAAGCAAACTTTTATTTTGCCATATATTTATATTGATTTCCTGCTTATCTATTCCTATTCTTAATAGCTCAGCAGCAATTAAGTGTGTTTCTTCATTTGCGTTTTCATACATAAAACTACCAGTGTCAGTAGATATACCAGTGAATAAGCAAGTAGCAATATCTTTATCTATAGGAATTTCAAGCTTTTTTATTAATTTAAATACAATCTCACAGGTAGCTGCTGCTTGACTATCTACTATATTAATATCACCATAATTTGTATTGCTAAGATGATGATCTATATTTACAATCTTCTTAGCTTTCTCTAGAAGTTCTATGTTGCCTCCAAGTCTTTCTTCATCGCTAGAGTCAAGTGTTATCAAAAGATCTATCTCTTTTTCATCATAATCTTTTATAAGGTCTATATTTGGCAGAAAAAGAAAATCTTTTGGAATATTATCTGTTTTAAGGAAAAAAACATCTTTTTCTATTTTTTTTAATGCTAAACCCAAAGCCAGTAAGGAGCCTATATTGTCTCCATCAGGCTGAACATGTGATACAATATATATTGATTTAGCATCTTTTATAGCTTCAATCGCTAGATTAAACTTAGAATCCAATTCATTAATATTCATTTTATATTTCCTTACTGCTATCATCTTTTTTATTTACACTATCAATTAACTTAGACATATATATGGCCTGTTCTATTGATTCATCTAAATAAAATACAGGTTCTGGTGAATGTCTAAGATCTATATTTGAACCTATTTCTTTTCTTATATAGCCTTTGGCACTATTTAATCCTTCAATAGTTTCTTTTTTTTCACTTTCATCACCTAAAACAGAAACATATATTTTGGCATAGCTAAGATCTTTAGTTACTTCTACCCTAGTAATTGAAGTCATCTCTTTTATTCTAGGGTCCTTTAGACCATTATATAATAATTGAGATACTACTTTCTTGACTTCTTCTGATATTCTATTTATTCTTTTGTTATTCAAAAAATCCACCTCTATCTTTCTACTTCTTTTAATATATAAGCTTCTATTATATCTTGTTCCTTTATATCATTATATCCAGTTAGGCCTAGTCCCGCTTCATATCCTGATGATACTTCTCTTGCATCATCCTTAAATCTTTTCAGAGATGAAATTGAACCTTCAAATACTACTATATCATCTCTTAGAAGCCTTACCTTTGCGTTTCTAGCTATCTTTCCATTAACTACATATATTCCAGCAATGCTGTTTCCAGTAGGAAGTCTAAATGTTTCTCTAATCTCAGCTCTTCCTATAACTTCTTCAACTATCTTTGGAGCATGCATTCCCTTAATTGCAGCTTGTATATCTTCTATTGCTTCATAGATTACTCTGTATGTTCTGATATCGACTTTTTCTCTCTTAGCGACCTCAACAGCATTGAGATTTGGTCTGACATTAAATCCTACAACTATAGCATTAGAAGCAGAAGCAAGCATAATATCAGACTCGCTTATTCCTCCTACACCTTGATGTATGACATTTACTTTCACTTCATCTGTGTCTAGTTTCATCAATGATTGTCTTAGGGCTTCAATAGATCCCCTAACATCACCTTTCATTATTATATTTAAATCTTTTAATTCTCCTTGCTTAATTCTTTCAAATAAGTCATCTAAAGATACCTTTTGGTCTCCCCTTATATCTCTAGATTTAATTGCGCTTTTATTTTTTTCTGCTATTATTCTTGCATGTTTTTCATCTTTTACTTCATATATTAAATCTCCAGCATTTGGAACCTCAGATAAGCCTAAAATGACTACAGGCACAGAAGGTCCTGCTTTTTTAGTTGGCTTGCCCTTGTCATCAAACATAGCTCTGATTCTGCCAGAAGAAGTTCCTGAAACAACCATATCTCCAACTCTGAAAGTTCCTTTATTAACCAACAAGGTAGCCATAGGTCCCTTACCTTTATCCAATTGTGCTTCAACTATTATACCAATACCTGCTCTGTTTGGATTTGCTTTTAACTCTTGTATCTCTGCCACAAGAAGTACCATTTCTAAGAGTTCATCGATACCTGTGTGCTCTTTTGCTGATACTGGAACAGTAATTACATCCCCGCCCCAATCTTCAGGCATTAAACCATTTTCAACTAGATCTTGTTTTATTCTATCTAGATTTGATTCTGGTTTGTCCATCTTATTTATAGCAACTATTATAGGAACTTCAGCAGCTTTAGCATGGCTAATAGCTTCTACAGTTTGAGGCATTACTCCATCATCAGCTGCTACTACTAATATAGCTATATCTGTAAGTTGTGCCCCTCTTGCTCTCATAGATGTAAAAGCTTCATGCCCTGGAGTATCTAAGAAGGATATATTCTTATTATTTACATTAACAGAATATGCTCCTATATGCTGAGTTATACCTCCTGCTTCAGACGATGTCACCCTAGTCTTCTTTATTGCATCTAATAGAGAAGTTTTACCGTGATCTACATGACCCATTACAGTTACAATTGGTGCTCTAGTTTTTAAATCTTCTGGATCATCTTCAAAGTCTATATCTTCAATAGCTTCAATAGCTTCAATTTCTTCTTGAGTTTCCGTTTCTATGTCTAGCTCCGCTACTTCAATATCAAGATCAAATTCTTCTCCTACTAAAATAGCAATATCTGATTCTATCTCTTGGTTTTGAGTTACCATGACACCTAGTTCAATTAACTTAGTAATTACTTGTGCTGGACTGACTTCCATTAAGTCTGCTAAATCTTTTACTATTATTGTATTTCCAATTTCTATAACTTCCTCATCCCTTTCTTCTGAAGACTTTGTTTCTTTTTCTTTTTTTTCATCTTTAGAGTCTTCGTCTCCATTTTCATGTATTTCTTCTGCAGACTTCTCTTCACTTTCTTCTTCTCCACTTAAGAGAGATGTTATAAGCTTTGCATCTTCAGCTTCCAAGGTACTCATATGACTATTAACATCCATACCTAATTCTTTCATTTTTTCCATTAACTGTTTGCTACTTATTTCAAGATCTTTTGCCAATTCATATACTCTAATTTTCTTCATCTATATACCCCCTATTATGAGTATAGGTAACATTTCTTACTTTGTAATTAAATTACACTCTATTTTAATGATTTTCTTAAATTTTCATATATGTCCTTTGATACTTCTATCTTCAAAGCTCTAGAAAGCTTTTTGCTTTCTTCTGCCTTATCTATGCATTCTAGATTCATGCAAATATAAGCACCTCTACCATTAGTTTTTCCTAATAGATCTATTTCTACACTTTGATCATTTTTTTTAACAACTCTCACTAATTCATTTTTAAGCTTTTTTTCATTGCAAGATACACATTTTCTCAAAGGAATTCTTTTACTTTTCATATAATCACCTATAGTCTTTTTTTATCTAAATTTCTTCTTTATTATCAACACTTTCTATGTCATCAGTTTCTATTTCAAAATTATCAACTTCAGTTTTTTCAGGTTGATCTGCTGTATCTGCTAAAGTTGATTTTTCTGTTTTTTCACTTTCTCTTTTCATTTCTTCTTGTTCTTTATACTGGGTCTCAGATTTTATATCTATTTTCCAGCTAGTTAGTTTTGCTGCTAAACGTGCATTCTGTCCCTCTTTTCCTATTGCTAAAGAAAGCTGATAATCTGGTACAACTACGACTGCAGACTTTTCCTTTTCATTTGCAATTACTTTAATTACTTTTGATGGACTCAAACTATTAGCTATAAATTCGCTTATATCATTACTCCATATTACTATGTCTATTTTCTCACCCTTTAGCTCATCTACTATTATCTTTACCCTACTTCCTTTAAATCCTACACAAGCTCCAAGGGCATCTACATTTGGATCTTTTGAATATACTGCTATCTTAGATCTAGACCCAGCTTCTCTTGATATTGAAAATATCTCTACAACCCCTGTACTTATTTCTGGGACTTCTAGTTCAAATAGTCTCTTTACAAGATTTGGATGTGATCTAGAAAGGATTATCTGAGGTCCTTTGGTTGTCTTTTTCACTTCTGATATAAGTAATTTGATTCTATCGCCTTGACTATATTCTTCTCCTGGAATTTGTTCTGTGGGAGCTAGAATACCCTCTGTTTTTCCTAGATCTATATATACATTGTTTCTGTTTGTTCTCTGAACTAGACCTGTTATTATTTCATTTTCTCTATTTATAAAGTCTTCAAATATAACATCTCTCTCTGCATCCCTAATTCTCTGAATAACTACTTGTTTAGCAGTCTGAGCAGCTATTCTTCCAAAATCTTTTGGTGTTATTTCAATCTTTACAATATCACCTATTTCAAAATTAGCATCTATTTCTTTAGCTTCATCTCTGCTTATCTCCAAATATTCATTTTCTATATCTTCTACAACCTCTTTGATTGCTTTTACCTTTACTTTTCCATTTGTTTTATTTATTTCAACTTCAACATTTTGAGATGCTCCAAAGTTTTTCTTATAACTAGAAATAAGAGCAGATTCAAGAGCCTCAAATATAACATCTTTAGTGATGCCTTTGTCTTTTTCTATTTCATTAAGAGCATCAATAAAATCCCCATTCATTCTGTTACCTCCTTAAAATTTAACCGCTAACCTTATCAATGCTATTTTATCTCTAGGTATATCAATCATTGACTCATCTTCATATTGAATTTTTAGGCTTTCTTCATCAAACTCTATCAAACTACCCTGTATAAGCTTTGTTCCATCCAAAGGCTCGTATAGTTTTATTTCGACATCTTTATTTAAATTCCTTTTAAAATCTTTATCATTTTTAAGTGGTCTGTCTAAGCCTGGAGAGGAAACTTCTAAATAGTATGACTCTTTAATAGGGTCAGTCTTGTCCAATTCTTCACCTATAGTTTTACTCATAGTTTGACAATCATCTATTGTTATTCCGCCGGGTTTATCTAAAAAGATCCTAAGAAACTTACTAGATCCTTCTTTTTTATATTCTAAATCTACCAATTCATATTCTAGGTTCTCTATTAACTTTTCTATAATTTCTCTTACTTCTACTATTATTGGTTTTTTGCTCAAATTAGTCACCTCCAGATTTTGCTTTCAATGATAAAAAGTTTTATTACTATTAATTATAAAAAATCAAGAGTGGGTTAACCCACTCTTTGTAAGAAAAAAACATTATTCACTCATTCAATTATACCATATAACTCACAAAAATCAAATATTAAAAAGACTTACCTGATTGCTATCTGGTATTCCATTTAAGCAATCATGAACTCTTAGGACTTCTAATACACTCTTGTTAACTCCAGCTCTCTTGACCAAGTCTTCGACAGATATAAAACTAGAAATTTCTCTTTCTTTTACAATTTTTCTAGCAACATTCTGTCCCAATCCATCTAAACTCCTAAATGGAGGCAATATACCGTCTTTGGTTACAATGAAATTGTCGCTATCTGATAGATATAAATCTATGTTTTTAAAGGAAAGCCCCCTAGAATACATCTCTAATACTACTTCTAAAACAGTAAGTTGGTTTTTTTCCTTACTAGTAATATCATTAGACATAGATTCTAGCTCTTTTATTCTTCTTTTAACATGATCTTTACCCTTAAGAGCTAGATCAGCGTCAAAATCACTTGCCTTTGTCGTGAAATAAGTTGCGTAAAATGCTTGTGGATAATAAACTTTGAAATACGCTATCCTAAAAGACATCATTACATAGGCTGCAGCGTGAGCTTTTGGAAACATGTATTTTATTTTTTTACAAGAATCTATATACCACTCAGGTATATTTAGTTTTCTCATCATAGTTTCTTCTTCTTCACTGAGGCCTCTACCCTTACGAACTTTCTCCATTATTGTAAATGCTTGTTTTTTATCTCCACCAGCATTTATAAGGGTAAGCATTATATCTTCCCTAGTTGAGATAACTTTTCTAAGAGGCGCTATATTATCTCTTACCAAATTTTGTGCATTGTTTATCCATACATCAGTACCATGAGAAAGCCCACTTATCCTTACTAGCTCTGAGAATGTACTAGGCTGAGTATCTACTAACATCTGTCTTACAAATTTTGTTCCAAACTCTGGAATCCCCAAAGTTCCAACTTCACAATTTATATCTTCTTTACTTATTCCAAGAGATTCAGTGCTTGTAAATAATTTCATTGTCTTTTCTTCATCTAGTGGTATTTCTGTAGATACTACGCCAGTCATATCTTCTAACATTTTTATAATAGTGGGGACATCATGACCTAAGATATCAAGTTTTAATATCCTTCCACTTATAGAATTATAGTCAAAATGAGTTGTAACCACTCCAGATTTCTTGTCATTAGCTGGGTATTGAATGGGAGTAAAATCTAGTATATCCTTATCTTTTGGTACTATCATTACCCCACCTGGATGCTGGCCAGACGTTCTCTTGATTCCAGTACAACCACTAATTAATCTATTTAATTCCGCTGGATTAATGCTCATATCTTTTTGCTCAAAATACTTTCTTACAAATCCATATGCCGTTTTATCTGCAATTGTTCCAATTGTACCAGCCCTAAATACATAACCTTCTCCAAATAGTTCTTCAGTGTATTTATGAGCTTTGGCCTGATATTCACTTGCAAAGTTAAGGTCAATATCTGGCTCTTTGTCTCCTTCAAAGCCTAGAAATACCTCAAAAGGTATATCGTGTCCATCTTTTGTCAAATCACAATTACATTTAGGACAAGCCTTATCGTCTAAATCTGCTCCTGAATCAACTGACCCATCTGTAAAAAATTCACTGTATTTGCAACTTGGACAAACATAATGAGGAACTAATGGATTGATTTCAGTTATCCCGCTCATAGTTGCAGCAAAAGATGATCCTACCGATCCTCTAGATCCAACTAAATACCCATCTTCTAAGGACTTCCAGACTAGTTTTTGGGCAATTATATACATTACTGCATAGCCGTTTTCTATTATTGAATTTAGCTCCTTATTAAGTCTGTTTTCGACTATTTCTGGAAGCGGGTCATTGTATATGTCAATCGCCTTTTTAAATGTTATCTCCTTTAATTCTTCTTCAGCCCCTTCTATTACAGGGGGGAAGGTGCCTTCTGGTATAGGTATCATTTCTTCTACCATATTGTTAATTAAATTTGTATTCTCTATTACAACTTCATGTGCAATATCTTCTCCCAGATAAGAAAACTCATCTAACATTTCTCTAGTAGTTTTAAAGTAAAGAGGTGGCTGAGAATCTGCATCAGAAAACTTCTGCCCAGACATTAAAATCCTTCTATATATTTCATCTTCAGGGTCTAAAAAATGAACATCACCTGTAGCTATTACAGGTTTATTGTTTTCTAGACCTAATTTGTAAATCTTTTTATTTATGTTCTTTAGTTGTTCAGTATCTTTTAGGATTCCTTTGTCTATTAAAAATCTATTATTTTCAATAGGTTGTATTTCTAAATAATCATAAAATTTTACTATTTCTTTTACTTCATCATTGCTTGCATTTCCTATTATTGCTTTGAATAATTCTCCAGCTTCACATGCGGATCCTATTATAAGTCCCTCTCTATTTTGCTCTATCAGAGATTTTGGTATTCTAGGTTGCCTATAAAAATAATTCATATGAGATTCTGAAACTAACTTATATAAGTTTTTCAAGCCTACTAAGTTCTTCGCAAGTATAATTACATGAAATGGTCTATCTTTTGAAACATCTTTGTTTAAATTAAGATTGTTTATTTGATCAAACGTATCTATACCTTTATCGCTTAATAATTCCAATATCTTTAAAAGTATATCAGCTGTAGCTGTAGCATCATCAACTGCCCTATGATGGTTTTCTAACTTTACCCCAAGATGTTTAGAGATTAAATTTAATTTGTGACTTTTTAAGTCTGGAAATACTGATCTCGATAATTCCAATGTATCCAATACAGGATTCTTTACTTCTATGCTGTTTTTCTCCATGTTTTCTCGAATAAAGCCTAGATCAAAATTCGCGTTATGTGCCACCAATACATCATCTGATATAAATTCATTAAATTCATGTATAACCTTATCTATTGTGGGCTTATCCTTTACCATTTCATCATCTATTCCAGTTAATTTTGTTATAAATTCAGGAATCTTTCTTTCGGGATTCACTAGTTGACTGTACTTATCTATTATCTGACCATCTTTTATTTTAATAGCACCTATTTCTGTTATCTTATCATTTATAGCTGAAAGTCCTGTCGTTTCAATATCAAATACAATATAAGTATCATAATCTTTAGTTGAATCATAGTTTTTCACAATGCTTTTTTTGTCATTTACTAGATATCCTTCAACCCCATATATTATTTTCATATCAAATTCTTTTCCAAGTTCCATAGCATTTGGAAATGCTTGAACGACTCCATGGTCCGTAATAGCTATTGCGTCATGTCCCCAATCCTTTGCTCTCCCTACTATGCTTTTTAAATCGCTTATACCATCCATAGAGCTCATTTGTGTATGAAGATGGAGTTCTACCCTCTTCTTTTCTTCTAGATCTTTTTTTATTGACTCTTTTAATAAGTTTAAAGATTTAATCATTATTACAGTACATCTAGAATATGTATCAAAAGTAATGTCACCTTGTATAGACACATAGCTTCCATCTTTTACATTAGTTAAAAAATCAGCAGATTTATCTTCCGCCAAAAAACACTTGGCTGTTATTGAATTTGTTTTATCAGATATATTAAATGTAACCAAAGTTTTATTGTTCCTTATTTCTCTTGTCTCTAATTGGAATATCTTTCCTTCAATATTACAAGATCCAGACTCCAATGTTATATCAATTATTTTTTTCATCTCACCATTGATTTTTTTTCCGTATATATAGTTTTTGTTTTCTAAACTAGGAGGATTTTGCCTTACTTCTTTGACCCTATTAATTATTTCTTTTGCCATTGTATCTTCTTCAAGATTTTTTTGCTCCAAAAAGTCATCTCTAACTTTAATCTTATCCTCTAGTAATACTATGGAGATAGATAGTCCTAACTCATTTAATATGTTAGTTTCTAAACTTCCTAGTATATTATTGGATTCAATCAAATGTAAGGCTGCCTTGTTGGGAGGATAAATATTAATTATTTCTTCATTGATCTCAATTTTAAGCTGGTCTATCCAAGAAATACTAGAGTTTATATTTGTCTCTATATAATCTAGAATATTTTTTTTATAAAAATTAAGCTTATCTAATTTATTTCCATCTATGGGGTATTTTACATTCAACTCTAAAGTGAGACTTTTAAACTTATCCTTAAAGAAATTTTCTATTTGATATATATCTTTAATCTGAATATTCTTTTTAGACTCTAAAAATATACACAAATTCAATTCTTCCTTGTATAATTTAATATTACTTATATATATATCTTTATTATCCACTATATCTAGCTCACCATTGCATATAGTGGATAATAGTTGTTTTTCACAAGACATAAAGGAATTCACTTCTTTCTTTTTAAATTCATATTATATTTTTTCTATCTCATCCATTAAAGTTTCCAATAGTTGTTCTTCTGGAACTTTTTTTATGATTTTACCGTCTTTAAATATAACACCATTACCCCTTCCACCAGCAATTCCTATATCAGCCTCTTTGGCTTCTCCAGGACCATTTACAGCACAGCCCATTATGGCCACTGTAATATTTTTTTTAAGACCTTCCATCCTTTTCTCAGCCTCTTCCACTATAGATATTAGGTCTATCTTTGTTCTACCGCAGGTTGGACAAGAGATGATATCTATACCATCTTTTTTAAGGCCTAGTGACTTTAAAATTTCTTTAGCAACCCTTACTTCCTCTATAGGATCTCCAGTAAGTGATATTCTTATAGTATCTCCAATTCCTCTTGAAAGAATTGCACCCATGCCTACAGAGGACTTTATAGTTCCTCTCCAGAGGGGACCCGCCTCTGTAATTCCTAAATGTTGTGGATAATCTCTTAAGCTAGACATCTTTTCACAAGCTTTTAGGGTGAGTGCTACTGAGCTCGCCTTAAGAGAAAGCTTGATATCATAAAAGTCCATGTTCTCTAGCACTTCGATTTGTTCAAGTGCACTATATACCATTGAATCTTCATTTACTCCTCCATACTTATCAAGGAATTCTTGTTTTATAGATCCTGAGTTTACACCCACTCTTATTGGTATTTTATTTTCTTTACAAGCATTCACTACTTGTCTAACCTTGTCTAAATCACCTATATTGCCTGGATTAAGCCTCAATCCATCTATCCCATATTTCAATGCTTCCAAGGCTAATTTATAATTATATTGTATATCTCCAATAATAGGAATTGATATACTTTTTTTTATCATAGGTATTGCTTTTGCGTCTTCAATATCTGTTATTGCACATCTTACAATATCGCATCCAACTTCTTCCATATCATTTATTTGTTTGATAGTAGCCCTAGTATCCTTTGTCGATGTATTTGTCATCGATTGAATAGATATGGGGTTATCTCCACCTATTAGTACATTTCCCACTCTTATAACTCTAGTACTTTTTCTAATCATATATACACCTACTTAAATAAATTTGTATTGAGTATATCTCTATAAGTTACAAATAACATCAAAGATATAAGCAAGATAAATCCTATAAAATGAACGAATCCTTCTTTTTCGGGACTTATTGGCTTTCCTCTAACCAATTCTACAAGCAAAAATGTAATCCTACTGCCATCTAATGCTGGAAGTGGTAGCAGATTGAAAAAGCCAAGATTTACACTTATAAATCCAAGCAAATAAAGCAAATTATATATACCCATATTTGCTGCGACTCCAACTTCCCTAATTATACCTACTGGTCCTGATAAACCTTCCATGCCGACTTCTCCTCTAAATACCATGCTAATAAAGTCAAACATAAGCATTAAAAACATTCCTGTTTTTTCAAATCCTCCCCTTATAGCTGAACCTGGAGATTTTATACTTCGAGTATAAATTCCAATTATCCTCCTGCCATCTTCTTCTATAGGGGTGATATTTTTTTTAATAGTTTCATCATCTCTATCAATTTCTATTTCCAACTCCTTGCCTTCTGGAGAACTTCCTATTTTTTCTAATACTTGATCCCAATTTTCAATTTTTTCACCATCTATTCCTACAATGATATCTCCCTCTACAATACCACTTGCCTCAGCCGGTGAATCTGCCGTTACCCTATCTACTGTTGTAGTAAGCTCACCAATCCCAAATGATACTATAGAAAGAACTACAATTGCCAACACAAAGTTCATTATCGCTCCAGCTAAAAGAACAGCTATCCTAGAAAAAACAGAGGCACTGTTAAAGCTTCTTGGGTTATCAGAATCTTCATCTTCTCCTTCCATCCTAACATATCCTCCTATTGGAAGTATTCTAAGAGTATATTCGGTTTCACCCTTTTTTCTTTGTAGTATCTTTGGACCCATTCCTATTGAAAATTCGTTTACTTCTATTCCCACTATTTTAGCTACGGCAAAATGTCCAAACTCGTGAACTAAAATTACCAACAAAAAGACAAATATTGCTGATACTGCTGTTAACATATAAACACCACCTATAATTATATTAAATAATAAATATACTAATATAATAGTATACTACTGGAGTTGCAAAAATTATGCTATCAAATCTATCTAAAACTCCTCCATGACCAGGCATGATAAATCCATAGTCCTTTATTCCAGCCTTCCTTTTAATCTTTGAAGCAGTTAAATCTCCTATTTGAGAAACTATTGAGGCTATTAAAGAAATAATCATTATTTCTATTGGTTTAGCGATATTATTTACATTTGCATAGATAAGAGCAAGTATAGTAGCTCCTATTATTCCACCTATAGAGCCTTCAACAGTTTTATTTGGACTTATATTTGGAGATAGTTTTCTTTTGCCAATTAAGCTTCCTGTTATGTAGGCAAATGTATCAGTGCCAAAGGAAATAATAAAGATCAACCAAATATATTTAGTATCGTTTAAGTTTATTATATGAAAAAGCAAGAATGGTATATATAATATTCCTAAAAGCGTCAAACTTGAATCTTTTATGCTGATATCCTCTTTAAAAATAATTAAACACATGCTTAGGATAACGCTCAATGATAGGGCCAAATTAATTAATTCTGGCTTATAGGCAAAGGTTAAAAATAAAAGTGTTGTTCCAAAATAACCAACCATATACATTGCTTTTACATCTATTTTTTCAAATGCTTTATATAATTCTCTAAGTCCTATAATTGCAACTATATATACTGAAAGATTTAATAAGATTCCACCCCTGTAGACAATAAAAAGCAGTAAAGCAAACCCTATTAATCCACTAAATATTCTTTTGCTTAAATCTTTCATTTAGATTCCCCCAAATCTTCTATTTCTTTTTTGAAAATCAACTATAGCATCGAATAAATTTTCTTCTTTGAAATCAGGCCATAGTATGTCTGAAAAATAAAATTCTGTGTAAGCTATTTGATATAGCATAAAATTGCTCAGCCTCAACTCTCCACTAGGACGAATCAACAAATCTGGATCTGGTTGAGATTTAGTGTATAGATATTCTTTAAAGATGTTTTCATCAATATTATCTATTTCTATATTACCCATTTCAAACTCTTTTAATATTTCTTTTACTCCTTTTATTATCTCATCTCTTCCACCATAATTCAATGCAATATTTAAAGTCATTCCTGTATTGGAACTAGTTTTTTTTAATGCCCTCAATACTTCTGTTCTTGCAAGTTCTGGAAACTTCCCTAGATCTCCCATTATATTTAGTTTAACATTGTTTTTATGTAGTTTTTCAAGTTCTTTCCTTATATATAGGACCAATATTTCCATAAGACCTTGTATCTCACTTTTAGGTCTCTTCCAGTTTTCTGTTGAAAAAGCATATAGTGACAAGCATTCTATACCTAGATTGTTTGCACAAGAAACAATTTCTATTACTCTTTTTACTCCTTCTTGGTGTCCAAAATTTCTAGGTAAAAATCTTTTCTTTGCCCATCTTCCATTACCATCCATTATAATTGCTATATGCTTGGGAAGATTAGAAAAATCGATCTTATCTTTTAGCTCTTTTTTAAACTCATTATAATTTGACAATGTATTCACCCCATTAATAAAGAACCCCTTCCAATAAGAAGGGGTTCTTTTATATTTCCATTAATTCTTCTTCTTTTTTATCTGTAAGCTTATCAATTTCACTTATATACTTATCTGTAATCTCTTGAACTTCTTCTTCTGCAATTCTCTTTTCATCTTCTGATATATCTTTATTTTTTTCTAGTTTTTTTAGATTCTCCATTAAGTCTCTTCTTATATTCCTTACAGAAACCTTAGCAGTCTCTCCGTTTTTCTTAACTACTCTGCTAAGTTCTTTTCTTCTCTCTTCAGTTAACATAGGAATAACAAGTCTTATCAACTTTCCATCATTTGATGGATTGAGACCTAAATCTGATTTTAAAATTTCTTTTTCAATTATTGGAATCAAGTTCACATCCCAAGGTTGTATGACCAACAACCTTGGTTCTGGTGAGGATACACCACCCACTTGCTTTAAAGGTGTCTGCTGTCCGTAATAATCTACTGTAATCTGATCTAGCAAAGCTGGGTTAGCTCTGCCTGCTCTTATACTCTGTAACTCTTCGTTGTAGACAGAGATTGTCTTTGACATTCTATCTTCAGCTTCTTTGTAGAGTTTTCTTAACATAATTAAACCTCCTTAACATGGGTCCCTATTTGTTTTCCTATGACAACATCTACTATATTTTCAGGTTCATCTATTCCAAATACAATTAGAGGTATTTTATTGTCCATACAAAGTGATGTGGCAGTAGAGTCCATTATACCAAGGCCTAGGTTTAAAATATCAATATAGCTTAATTCATCAAATTTCTTTGCACTTGCATCAATCTTAGGATCTGAGCTATATATACCATCTACGCCCTTTTTTCCGAGTAATATTACTTCAGCTTCTATCTCAGCTGCCCTTAATGCAGCCGCTGTATCTGTTGAAAAATAAGGACTTCCAGAACCTGCTGCAAATATAACTACTCTTCCTTTTTCTAAATGCCTTACAGCTTTTCTTCTAATATAAGGTTCAGCAACTTGTTTCATATCTATTGCAGATTGAACTCTAGTATCGACTCCTGCTAGTTCTAGTGAATCTTGAAATGCAAGAGCATTCATTACAGTTCCTAGCATACCAATGTAGTCAGATGTAGTTCTATCCATATCTCTGGAATCTCTTCCTCTCCAGAAGTTTCCCCCGCCAACAACTATAGCCACTTGAACTCCTAGCTCATATAGTACTTTAATCTTTTTTGATATATTATTCATTGTTTCAGTGTCTACCCCAACACCTTTTTGGCCTGCTAACGATTCACCGCTTATTTTCAATACTACTCGTTTAAAAATCGGACTCATTAAATCCCTCCAAGCATAAAGTCTCTAGTAATTAGCTATTCATTTGCTTTGAAACTTCCTCAGCAAAATCCTCTTCTCTTTTTTCCAATCCTTCTCCTACTTCAAATCTAGCAAATCTTCTAATCTTAAGATTTTCACCTATCTTAGATATTTTTTCATGTAAGAGTTCTTCAACTTTAACATCTGGATTTTTAATAAACTTTTGATCTAAAAGGCAAACTTGCTCATAGTATTTCTCTATTCTTCCTTTTACCATTTGATCAACTATTTTTTCAGGCTTTCCTTCATTAAGCGCTTGCTGTCTTAAAACTTCTTTTTCTCTATTTATTTCATCCTCACTTACTTCCTCTCTAGATACGTAAGTTGGATTTGTAGCTGCTACTTGCATTGCCATATCTCTGACAAAATCTTTAAATTCATCAGTTTTCGCAACAAAGTCAGTCTCAGAATTTACCTCAATCAGGACTCCTATTCTACCTCCATGGATATATGAATCAACTAATCCTTCTGAAGCTATTCTTCCTGACTTTTGAGCTGCCTTAGCTAGCCCCTTCTCTCTTAGAAGATCTATAGCACTTTCAATGTCTCCTTTAGTTTCAACCAAAGCTTTTTTACAATCCATCATTCCAGCTCCAGTTCGCTCTCTTAACTCTTTTACATCAGCTGCAGTAATATTCATTTTTTCTCCTCCTATATTGTTAAAAATGGTAAGAGTAAAGGAAACACCCTTCAACCCTTACCTATTTTAGTCTACTCTTCTATGTTTTCTGTATCTTCCATTTGTTCTCCTTGTTTTGCTTCTAAAACTGCATTAGCAATTGTTCCTGTTAAAAGCTTAACAGCTCTTATTGCATCATCATTTCCAGGTATTATATAATCAATTTCATCTGGATCACAGTTTGTATCTACAATTGCTACAACAGGAATACCAAGTATTTGTGCTTCTTTAACTGCTATTCTTTCTTTTCTTGGATCAACTACAAATAAAACATCTGGTATTTTATTCATGTTTTTAATTCCACCCAAAAACTTTTCAAGTCTTTCAGCTTCATGATTTAACTGAATAACTTCTTTCTTAGGCAGTACTTCAAATATACCATCTTCTTCCATCTTACCAAGTTCGTGAAGTCTGTTTACTCTGTTTCTAATGGTCTTATAATTTGTTAGCATACCACCAAGCCATCTTTGATTTACATAATGCATATTGCATCTTTTAGCTTCAGTTTCAATAGCCTCTTGAGCTTGTTTTTTTGTACCTACAAATAATACTTCTCCACCATCTTCTACAACATCCTTTACGAAATTGTATGCAGTATCTATCATCTTAACTGTTTTTTGCAAGTCAATGATGTAGATTCCGTTTCTTTCAGTAAAGATATACCTGGACATTTTCGGATTCCATCTTCTTGTTTGATGGCCAAAATGTACACCTGCTTCTAATAAACTTTTCATTGTAACTACTGACATACTATTCACCTCCGAGTTTTTTTCCTCCACTTTCATCATATGTTTTAGGAACCTTTAAGGCACAGCCTAAAACATCAAAAAGTGTGTGTAATCACTATAGTAGTATAACACACAATTATTTCTAAATCAATCAAATAATAATATAATCTTCAAAAGTTTTGTTTATACATTTTTATAACTATATCTATCTCTCTTATACCTTTTTTAAGTTTTTTAGCAATTTCTTCAGAAGTAAGTCCTAGTTTTAATAATTCAATTATTTTTCTTTTGTCTTCACTTAAATTCGCACTATTAGTTTCTAGTTGATCCATATCTTTTTCTGGCTCGATATTCTCATCTTCCTTATACATTTGATTTTTTTCTTGATAAAAATTATCTTCAAAGTTAATCTTGTCTAATTTAAGGTCTACAAGCTTATCAAAACTTGATACAATATCTTCTGTATGTTCATAATATTTTTTAGTGTTTTTTTCTATAGAAGACAGCTCTTCTACCTTATATTCATTATCTTTTAAATCTTTTTTTATAATGTATATTGAATATATAATAAGCATTACGCCTATTACATTTAAGATAATATTTAACATAGTCCACCTCTATATTCTAATGTCAATTTTAGAACCCATTTCTTTTTTTATATTTTTATCTTCTTTTTTTTCTTTACCCTTAGAGTTTTTTTCTTTAGCATTTTCATCTTTATTCTTTTTCTTAGTATCTATTTTAGAATGTTCAGTCTTCTCTGTATTATTCACCTTTTTTATATCTCTTTTCAAATTCTTTTCTTTTTCTATAAACTGACTATTGACTATGTTTTGATTTTTAACATTTTCAATATGCTTTGATATAGATACCTCTTGAGTCTTTGGAAGCATTACATTAAAATCTACTGGTTTAATACTCATCATATCACCTCTTAATAAGATTCAATCCTAATTTCACCATTTTCAAGACAAAAGATACTTTTATGTATTTCTTTTTTAATATTAAGGCAAGCATTTCCAATAATTATCTTTGAGCCCGGATATATAGTATCAGAAACTCTTACTCTTCCCTTAGATAGTCTGTTAACTTCTTCATTAGCTAAATTCAACTTATTTTCAATTCTAATGTTTTCTAAATATATAGTCTTTTTAGCCTTTAATAACTTATTATATAATTTTAATTTGTTTGAATCTAATTTATTTGAAAATTTTAATTTTTCTAAAACTAGTAAGGATTTGTTTAGTTTTTCTAGATTTGCATCTGATATACTAAGCTCTTTTTTTAGATTTTCTTTTTTATTTATTTTTTCCGAATCGATTCCAACTTCTACTATAGTCTTTGTAGCCATTGGAGATCCTATTACCTTTGCAATTACTTCATAGCTAGATCTACATACTCCTCCAACAATCAGTCCATTTTTGCCAATCATAATTATATTGGATCTTGAGCTTACATTGCTATGCATGATTGATTCAGAAGTTATATTGCCTTTAACGTCAATATCTGCATTTTCAATAAATTTAGTAGATAAATCCCCTCTAGCCTCCACTGCTAATCTATTGTGCCCTTGTATTCCTCCTCTAACCAAAACATCTCCATGACAAGATATAGATCCACCTTCTACCACTCCTCTTATTTCTACCGATCCCTTAGACTTAATCATAAATCCATTTATAAGGTTTTTTTCCACGATGATATTACCATCAAAATCAATATTTCCAATGCTCTTATCTACGCTGTCAACATTTAAAAGCTCTAATACATTTACTTTTCCTGATTTATATTCTACTAATCCATCTACACTTGCCTTTAATTTCAATCCATCTTCTGTAATAAAAGTATTTCTTCCTGCCCTTAATTTAGGTGTCTTTCCTTTTTTAGGTGGTATAATTTCACCAGTTACTTTTCTTCCAGAAGTTCCAGAAGTTGCTTCTACAACAATAGCTAACGTTTGATCTTTTGTTATTTTATTTATTGAGTCTAATTCTCTGTAATTTGCGATTCCATCTTCATCAATTTTAGGTGTAAGTGTTTTATTTCTTTCGAATTTGTACTCTATGCAGCCATTCTCTCCATCTATTTCTGGAAGTCCTCTTGCTATTAGACCTTTCTCAAGATCTTTCATTTCTAACAAATCTTCTAATAGACTATAATCCAAGCCAAATTTAAAATATTCACTGATATCTTTTATTATATCTTCTTTAGCTGATATTCTCTTTCCAAGTATCGTAATATATCCTTGAAATCCATCTTTGCTAGATTCTAAAATTATATTATTATTGATTTTATGCATAATACACCCCTAACCTATGCCTTGTTTTTTTAAAAAAGTTTTCATTTTAATGATAGCTTTACTATGTATTTGAGATATTCTAGATTCGGATAAATCTATTGTTTTTCCTATCTCTTTATATGTCAATTCTTCATAATAATATAAAGAAACTACCAATTTTTCATTTTCCGATAAGGAATCTATTGATTTAGCAAGCAATTCTTTCATTTCTTTTTCTTCATAAACCTGTTCTGGCTTATTGCTTTCATTAAAATCTTTAATAGGGTTTTCATGGTTGTCTTTTAGTATATCGTCTAATGATGTAATATTAAAGGCTGAAATATCAGAAAGAAGCAGTTCTAATTCCTGAAGTCCTATTTCTAATTGATCTGCTATCTCAAGATTAGTTGGACTTCTTCCTATTTTATTTTCAAGAAAAGATATAGCATCTTGGACATCTTTTGATTTTTTCCTAAGTGACCTTGGAATCCAGTCTAACTTCCTTATACTATCGATGATAGATCCTCTAATCCTTATCTGAGCATAAGTCTCAAATTTTATATTTTTATTTATATCAAATTTATTTATGCTATCAATGAGACCTAAAACTCCATATCCAACCAAATCATCATATTCTATTTTGCTCCCATAAAAATTATACATTCTACCTGCCATTATTTTAACTAAATCAATGTAATTTTCTATTAGTTCTTTTTTAATTTCTACATCTTTAGTTTGTGAATATTTGATCCATAAATTTTCTATGTTCATTTTATTCCTCCTCCAAAAGAACTATATAGTTTTTTCTCCATGTCCAATAGTTCTAATAAACAAAGAGCCATCTAGTGGATCTAAAACTATGGTTCTACCAAAGTTGCCTCCTGTGTCTTCAGATATTATTCTTATATTGATAGATTTCAATTTTTCCTTAGTTGCTATAACATTTCTTTCACCAATTTTCAAAATATTATTTCCTGAATTAAAGTTAAACATTTGTGAGCCACCTGCAATCTTAGCTACTAAGTTTCTTTTTTTTGCACCTTTTCTAATTAATCTATCCATTAATTCGTCAATTCCTGTATCTGCAAATTTAAATCTATTATCATTCTTCTTTATTTCTAAGCTTGATGGAAGCATTATATGTACCAATCCACCTAATTGTTTTGTTTTATCGTACATAGTAATGCCCACGCAAGAGCCTAGCCCAAGAGTAGTTAGCTTGCTAGGAGCTTTAGCTATATTCAAATCTGCCATACCTACTTTTATTATTTCATCTGACATTCTAATTTACTCCTAATCTATTTAGTATCTTTTTAAAAGATTTTAAGTCTGGAAGAAAGAAGAAATTACCCTCAATATTATTATTCCCTTCTTCAAATATATTTTCTATAAAAAGTGCATGGTCTGATACATAGCCAAATTGTATTGCAGGAACACTTAAAATTGCCGCTGCCATATCTAAGCAAACAGAAGGAACTGATATAGCTATTTTTAAATTTGTAATCTCTGATAGAGCATTTACATAGGACGATGCAAGTATGTTTCCAACTTCAGCAAGTGCCGACATATCCATTTCATCTAACTCTTCTTTCTTTTCATCTCCATTAACTAAGATAGCTGCAAGATTGATAGAGGATTGGATGTCTAAAGCAAACATTATATTTCCTAATACATCTCCTGACAACTCAAAATAAATTCCTACAATTAAATTTTCTTCTCCCCCAAGTATTTCTGAGACATCCTTGAATTCCAGAATTTTAACATTTGGAACCTTCATATCTATTTTTTTGCAAGTAATCGTTGCAAGAGAAGTAGCTGCATTTCCAGCACCTATATTTCCTAATTCTTTTAATATATCTATCATGAAATCATTTAAGTTTTCTATATCTATAGACATGGAATTTCCCCTTTAATATTCTAATATTTTTGTAAGTTCTAGTAAAATAATAAGTCTACCATCTACTTTAGCAATACCTTGCGCATACATTAATGTAGCATTTTCTTCATCTTCATCTATATTGTCAATATCTTGAGGATTGATATCTATTACTTCAGATGATGTGTCAACAACAAGGCCTGCGACAACTTCTTCAGTTGATACAACTATAACTCTTGAATCGGTAGGTTCTTCATTTCTACTTACATTTAATTTTTCCCTTAAATCTATCAAGGTAATTACCTCTCCCCTTAGATTGATAACTCCTTTCACATAATCAGGGCTGTTTGGAATCCTTGTTACATTTTCCATGTTCTCTATAGCTATAACTGACTTTATATTTACCCCATAATATTCAGAGTTAAGTTTGAAAATTACATATTTATTCTCTAGTCCAGATAACATAAAAATCCTCCTATATTAACGAATTTACATCTAAAATAAGTGATATATTTCCATTTCCTAAAATTGTAGCACCAGATAAATATTTTACCTTACTTAAATATTTGCCTAAGCTTTTTATTACTATCTCTTGTTGTCCAATTAAGCCATCTATTATAAATCCAGCTTGTTTATCTCCTTTTTTTGCTACAACTACTGTCAAGTTTTCTTTTTCTAATCCATCTTCTAAATCTAATATCTTTTTAAGCCTTATTATTGGAAGAGTCTCTCCTCTATATAAAACTACTTCTTTTCCTTGAATATCTCTAATTTCTTCACTTTTAATCTCTGTTATCTCGTTGATTGAACTTAGTGGTATTGCATATATTTCTTCACTAACCTTAACAAGTAGTGCTTGTATAATAGCCAGGGTAAGTGGTATTCTTATAATAAATCTACTACCTTTATTGATCTCAGTTTGGACCTCGATATTTCCACTTATTGATTCAATCTTGCTTTTTACTACATCTAATCCTACGCCTCTACCAGATACATCAGATACAGTTTCTGCAGTGCTAAATCCTGGTGCAAATAAAAGATTAATTATATCATCATCACTTAAATTTTCAGCTGTTTTTTCATTTATAAGATCTTTTTGTATAGCCTTATTTTTTATGGAGGACACATCAAGTCCTTTGCCATTATCTTGAACTTCTATAACTACATTGTTCCCATCAGGATAGGCTTTTAATATAACAGATCCTTTTTTATCCTTGCCTGCTTTTATTCTCTCTTCTGGCATCTCAATGCCATGATCAATAGAGTTTCTTATTAGATGTATTAGTGGATCTCCTATTTCATCAATAACAGTTCTATCAACTTCTGTTTCCTCACCACTCATCTCCAAGTCTATTTCTTTTCCTAGATCTTTTGATAGATCTCTTACGAGTCTTGGAAAGCGATTGAAAACTCTTTCAATAGGAACCATTCTAACTTTCATTACTGCATCATGAAGACTAGTAGTTATTCTTTCTAGGTATTCAATAGCATCATTCATTGTTGCTTTTGTTGATTGTCCACTTAATTCATCCATTCTTGTCTTTATAATTATAAGCTCACTTACTAAATTCATTAGGTTATCCAATCTATCAATGTCTACCCTAACAGTTTTAGTAACCTTATTATTGTGACTAGTTGAATTATTTTTTTTGCTATTATCATTGTTTTCTAGTTTTTCTTTGCTTTCGATCTCATGTTCTAAATCTTTGTTTTCACTTATATGAAAATTTTCTTCCTTAAGTTCTTCTACTAGTGTAGATTCTACTTCTGAAATATTGCTTATTTCTTCTTCTAGTTTTTCTTTATCAACATCTGTTATAATAATTACATCAAATTCTTTATCGAATTTTTCATCTTCTATTTCTTCTACAGATGGTATAGAAGAAATTATCTCTCCAATTTCTTCTAAGGTGTTAAATATAATAAAGGCTCTTGCAGCCTTAAGCATACAATCATCAGTTAGAGTAAATCTTATTTTATATACATTCAAGTTTTCTTCTTTTGCTTTTTTGAGTAAATTTATAAGATAGCTATCTAATTCTGGCTTGGTATTATCTAATTGATTTTTCATTTCAGATTTTACACCTTGATTTAACAATGCTTTAAGTTCATCAATTAAATCTTCATTTTTATCTTCTTTTTCTATGCCCTGCTCTATTATATTGTTTACCGATTCGTCCATTGCATCAAAACATTTAAATAATATATCAATTACATCTTCTGATATTTTCAATTCATTATTTCTAGTAGCTTGTAGGACATTCTCCATCTCATGAGTTAGATTAGCCATGTTGCTAAAACCCATTGTCCCTGCCATACCTTTTATGGTGTGAGCTACTCTAAATATTTCATTAATATAGCCAGTATGAGTTGGCTCTTTTTCAAGTTCTAACAAAACATCATTCATGCTTTGTAAATGCTCTTTAGATTCTTCGATAAAGATACTAATATATTGATTTATATCTAAGTCCATAATTAAACCCCCAATTTGTTTATTAATTTTTCAGCAATAATATCCAAGGCTAAAACATCATCTATAGCGCCAGTTTCAAAGGCTGCCCTTGGCATTCCATAAACAGTCGATGTAGCCTGATCCTGAGCAATTGTATATGCTCCATTTTTTTTCATTGCTAAAATTCCTTTAGCTCCGTCTGAGCCCATTCCAGTAAGTATAACACCTATTTTGGTATGAGTAGGAATAGATGCAACTGACTCCATCAAAATATCTACTGTTGGCCTTAATCCCATTATTTTTGGCTTTTGGTTCAACTTTATGGTCAGTTTGCCATTTAGATCCTTAATTTGCATATGGTAATCCCCTGGAGCTATATACCCGCATCCTCTCCTTAAAACATCTCCATCTTCAGCTTCTTTTATGCTTATTTCAGATATAGAATCTAATCTATCTGCTAAAGATTTTGTAAACTTAGCTGGCATATGTTGAACTATAACTATAGAAGCATTTACATTTCCTGGAATATCAGGCAACAAGCTTTGAAGAGCTCTAGGTCCTCCAGTAGATGTCCCGACAGCCAATATTGTTTTAAAATTTTCATTATTTTTAATAGTTCTCATGCTTGGACTATTTTTTATCATAGTATTTTTTGTTTTTCTTTTAATAGATGGTTTTAATTTAGATGCAGCTTTTACTTTTTCTATAATCTCTTCTTTGATATCTCTTTGGTCTAGTCGAAATACATTAGTTGGTTTGGCTAGGAAATCAATTGCCCCTTGATCCAATGCCTCTAATGTCAACTCAGCTCCTTCTTGACTTAAAGTACTTATCATTATTACAGGGAGCTTGTATCTTGAAACTATATGCTTTAAGGCAGTCATTCCATCCATAATTGGCATTTCAATATCCAATGTAATTATATCTGGTTTTAATATTTCAATTTTTTCCAAAGCCTCTTTTCCATTTTTAGCCGTACCTACAACAGAGATTTTCTTTTCCTTATTCAATATATCAGTTAATATTCTTCTAATTAATGCAGAATCATCTACCACTAAAACTTTTATCATTTAGATCAATCCCTTTAATCTCAATTTTCTTTGTTCCTCAAATATATATTTTACAATTATATCTCTTGACCTATCTTCAATATCAATAAATTGTAAGCCTACTAAGTATTTATAATTAAAGCTATCAACCTCTTCTATTCTGACTACCTTGCATTTAATAAATAGCTTTTCATCAAATAAATCTATTGAACAAGCTACTACATCATCAATTTCATGTAATATATTTGAGTATATTTTCATTCCTCCACCTGATATATCTTTGGTTTCACTCTCTTCTATAAAACCTTTATTCTCTTCAGATTCCTTTTCGAAATACTTTGATATAGGAATATTGTTAGAAAGTCTAAAATGTTCTCTATCTTGAATAACTTTTATATCTGATATTCTTTTTATTTTCAATTTATATATTTCTGTACTAGTTCTTGAAATAACATCTGCTGAAAAATAGTGCTTCCCTTTATTTTTAATCATATATGATATATTTATATTTTCGCCCTCACGAATTAAGACTAGTTTACTCTTTATTATAGGCCCGCTTATTATAAGTTCTTTTTTATTTAAAATATCAAGCAACTGTGAAGGGTAAAAAACTAAATCATTTTCTCTGGATATTTCAATTGTTAACTTCATTCCTACAGAAAGTGAACTATTATTAGTCTTCAATTAATCATTCCTCCTTAAAAAAACATCCAATAGTTTTTTTGCAAAACTCGGTCTATCATCTTTTATATAAGAAGCTCCATCTATAAAGTTCATTGCTATAGTACTTATTCTTTTAGAAAGTTGATCTTTAGGATTAGATATTACAAAAGGAATCTGGTTCCTAACTGCTGTATTTACAAGCTTGCTTTTTTCAATATATCCTAAATAAAATATTTCAAACTTCAAGAAATTTTCAATAGTTTGATGTAGCTTCTTATATATATCCATAGCTTCTTTTCTTGAGTCAACTAAATTAGATATTAAATTGACCTTGCCTTCAAAGCCATTATTAATTATAGTCTTTATTAAGGTGTATGAGTCCATTATTGATGTAGGGTCTGGTGTGCATAATAACATTACTTCTTCAGTAGTCATTATGAAATCTATAACTGTTTTAGATATTCCAGCTCCAGTGTCAATTATAATATAATCTACTATGGATTGTAGTTTTTCTATTTCTTTTATCAGTAGTTGAAAGTTCTCTTGTTCAAACAGTCTAAACTCTTTAAAACCAGATCCACCTGAAATTAACTTTATTCCTTCTGGCCCACTCTCCATTATATCGAATATAGTTTTATTGTTAAAGATAATATCTGATATTGAATATTTGATATGTACTCCTGATAGAATCTCAATATTACTAAGCCCAATATCGGCATCAATAATAGCAACCTCATATCCAAGTCTTTTTAGTATTATTGAAAAGTTTATAGCAAAGTTTGTTTTACCCACACCACCTTTTCCACTAGAGACGGAAATGATTTTTGCCATTTTTTCAGATCCTATGAGGATCTGATCTCTAGAGTTCTCAGAATAGCTAATTGTATTTGACATTAATCGTCTTAGTTTTTCTGCTTGGTCATTCATATGGATTCTCTCCTATAATCTCATTCAAAATCTCTTTGGGATCTAGTTTCTTTATATCATCAGGAACATTTTGTCCTGTTGTGTAATATGAAATTTCACGATCAGTTAAATACTTTATATTAAGCAACACTCCATAGTTTTGTACTTCATCTATTTTTGTTACAATAAGCTTAAACTCATCCAAATAACTATATTTATCTATTAAGTCTTTTAGAACTTCATAATCAGTATTTGCACTGACAACTAAGAATATCTCTTTTTTTACATCTATGTCTAATACTTCGTCTAACTGTTTAATTTGTTTTAAGTCATTGTGGTTTCTGCCTGCAGTATCTATTAAGATGACTTTTTTCTCTTGGAATTTTTCAATAGATTTTAATGTGTCATTTTTATTGTACACTATTTCAAGTGGAAGCTGTAATATATTGCTGTATATTTTTAATTGTTCTACAGCAGCTATCCTATAAGTATCACTAGTAATTAGACCAATCTCATCTGTATTTTCTAGAACTAAATTGGCAGCTATTTTTGCTAATGTAGTTGTTTTTCCTACACCAGTTGCTCCTATGAAAAATATAACCTTTTGTTCGTCTTCTATAGAAACACCCTTTGACTCACCAAGTACTTCTAATAAATGGTATTCAATTATATTTCTTGTGGTAGAATTATCCTTTGATTTAAGATCGATTTCCAATTCAATCTTTTTTAATATATCAAAAGCTATCTTAGGTAAGACACCGTTTTCGATTAAGATATTATAATATTCTATTAAAATTTCTAAATTCAATTTATCCGTCTTGTTGTTTGTAGATAAATTTTTAACTAATCCTTTTATCTCATTTAACTCGTTTTGTATATCTTCTATATTATTATTATTTTTTTGAAGATATTGCTTGTTTTTTATTAAGTCTTTTTCCTCATATGCAACTGTTATTTCAACCAAGGGTTTTTTAAAATACTTGAATATACCTTTTTCTCTTACCATCCTAGTACTTAAAACAACTGCATCTGGACCAAGTTCTGCTTTCAACATTTGCATTGCTTCATGATTTGTATCAGCTACATATTTTTTTATTTTCATTATATACCAACCACCCCAACTGATTGAACTTCAACATTTGATTCAATTTCATTATATGATATTACAATTATATCTTTTGTCATCTGCTCTGTTAACTGTTTAAAATACAAGCGTACTATAGGAGCAGTTAATACAATTGGCTGTTCTCCTATTGTAGTTAGTTTTTGAATAGTTTTAAAGGTATTATTTAATATCAACTGAACTTGGTTTGGCTCAATAGAGAGGTAAGATCCAGTATCAGTTTTGCTGATTGAATTCATTATCAATTCTTCAACTTCATTATCTAGAGTAACGACATTTAAATTGTTATTTTCTACATATTTATTTGTTATATAGCCTGATAATCTTTGTCTAACATACTCTGTCAATAAGTCAGTATCACTAGTTATTGTTCCGTAGTCAGCTAAAGTTTCCAATATCAAAACCATATTTCTAATACTTATCTGTTCCCTTAAAAGATTAGAAAGCACTTTTTGAACTTCACCCAAAGAAAATAATTTTGGTACAACTTCTTCGACTACTGCAGGATATTCTTCATTGACATTTTCTATTAGCGTTTTTACATCTTGTCTTCCTATTAATTCATATGCTTGTTCTTTAATTATTTCAGTTAGGTGGGTGGCTATTACAGAAGGTGGGTCTACAACTGTATATCCGTATATCTCTGCTTTTTCTCTCTCTTTTTCTGTTATCCATTTTGCAGGCAAGCCAAATGCAGGCTCTACAGTTTCAATACCTTCTATATCACCCTCACCCATGCCTGAATCCATTGCCAAGTAATGATCAAAATAGACTTCTCCACCTGAAACCTTTACACCCTTAATTTTTATAATATATTCATTTGGATTCAATTGAATATTGTCCCTAAGTCTAACTATAGGTACTATGAGGCCAAGTTCCATAGCAATCTGACGCCTAATCATTACTATCCTATCTAAAAGGTCTCCCCCTTGTGCCACATCTGCAAGTGGTATCAGACCATACCCAAATTCTAGTTCTATGTCATCAACCTTCAAAAGTCCCATTACATTTTCAGGATCCCTCAACTCCTCTGATCCAGATACTTCATCTTCCTCTTCTACAACTTCTTCTACTGCACTCTTTGACCTTAGGGCTGCAAATATAAAGAAAGCTCCTATTAAAAGATTTACAAATAGTGGAAGGGGTGTAAATACACCAAGCATAACTATTACTCCTGCAATAAGATACAATATCAAAGGATCGTTTCCAAAGAGCTGTACAATTAAATCTTTACCTAGATTTGACTCAGATCCTGCTCGAGTAACAACTAATCCTGTAGATGTAGATATAAGTAGAGCAGGTATCTGACCCACCAAACCATCTCCGATCGTCAAGACAGTATACTTCTGCAAGGCTTGTCCTAGGGGCATGTTTTTCATTGTTACTCCAATAACAAATCCTGCCGTAATGTTGATGATTACTATTACAATTCCTGCTATTGCATCTCCCTTTACAAATTTACTTGCACCGTCCATTGCACCATAAAAGTCAGCATATTGCTGGACTTCTTTTCTTCTTTGCTTTGCCTCTGCATCAGTTATAAGACCAGTATTAAGGTCTGCATCTATTGCCATCTGCTTTCCAGGCATGGCATCTAGTGTGAATCTTGCTGCTACTTCAGCTACACGCTCTGCACCCTTGGTAATTACTAGGAAATTTATGATTACTATAATTAAGAATACTATAAATCCTACTATAGGATCATTTTGAATAGCAAATGAACCAAAGGCTTCTACAACCCTTCCTGCATTTGCATCCTTAAGTATACCTCTAGTAGTAGATATGTTAAGCGTAAGCCTAAAAAGAGTAGTCAGTAAGAGTAGAGATGGAAAGACTGACAATTTCAAGGCATCTTCAGTATACATAGAAAGAAGTAGTATAAGAAGTGACAATGCTATATTAAAACTCAATAAAAAATCTATAATTCCTGTATTTACAGGTATAATAATTAATAAAACTAATCCCATTATACCTAGTGCAACTAAAACATCACTTAACTTCATCTTTCCACCTCCTAAATCTTACTCTATAAACTGTAGACATATGCAAGTATTTCTGCCACTGCTTCATATAATTCTTCTGGGATTATATCACCTATTTCTACAGTTTGATAGATAGTCCTAGCCACATACTTGTTTTCTACTATAGGCAATGAGTTTTCCTTGGCTACTTTTTTAATATTCTCTGCGACTATATCTGTCCCCTTGGCTAAAATATAAGGTGCCTGATATGATTCAGTATCATAGGCAATAGCAACTGCATAGTGAGTAGGATTTGTTATGATTACATCTGCTTTTGGTACATCTTGCATCATCCGGCTCATGGCTATTTCCCTTTGTTTTTCTTTGATTTTTCCCTTAATAAAGGGGTCTCCCTCTGATTGCTTGTATTCTTCCTTGACTTCTTGCTTAGACATCTTTAGTTTGTTTTCATGTTCTCTCCATTTAAAGAAATAATCAAATATCGACAAAGCTAATAGTACTAGAAGCAATCTCATAACAAAATTAAATGTCATATCTGCAAAGA
>JARICQ010000010.1 GCA_029264075.1 Tissierellaceae bacterium
GTTTTTTAGTAATATTTTACGTATTTGCTATTAGGCCACAGAGGAAAAAAGAAAAAGAAATTAAAGAGATGAGAAGCAATTTAAGAGTTGGAGATGACATAGTTACTATAGGTGGAATCAGAGGTAAAATCACTGTTGTTAAAGATGACTTCATAACTCTAGAAGTAGGAAGCACAAAGACAAGACTAGAAATGATGAAATGGTCAGTAGGTTCAGTGATCAACAGAGATGAAGTAGTAACCAAATAGCATTTAAGGATAAAACTTCTTATAAGATCTTATAAGAAGTTTTTTGCTAGTCTTTAGGGGTTTTTATATTTCAAGACAAGTCAGATCAAGCCTGCTTATATTAGAAATTGCTTTTAATATAGACATTAATGTGATATAATTTATTCCATCAATAATACTTATAAGGGGGAGTAGAAAATGAAACATATAAAGACAATTTCAGGTAAGAACTTAAAAGAAACAGCTTCTAAGGGTGGATGTGGCGAGTGCCAAACTTCCTGCCAATCAGCTTGTAAGACTTCTTGCACAGTGGCAAATCAAAAATGCGAAAACAATTAAGCTTTTAAAAGTGGTGGTTACTCCACTACTTTTTATTTGTGTCAAATTAGTATTGGGGGAAAAAATGTGAAAAAAGAATTGAGTATACATAAATTCTATTTAAATGACAACTATATTGTATTAGATGTAAATAGTGGGGCAGTACATTTAATAGATGAGATTACCTATGATTTATTAGATTATTATCTATTCAAGTCGGTTGAAGAAGCATATGAAATACTAAAAAACAAATATAGCATCAAGGATATATCTGAAGTTTATGAAGAAATAAAGCTATTAGAAGAAAATGATCTTTTATATTCAGATGACATAGATATAAAGGGGTTTAGCTATAATGAAGATAATATAGTAAAGGCAATGTGCCTTCATGTAGCCCATGATTGCAATCTGAAATGCAGATACTGTTTTGCATCACAAGGAGATTTTAAAGGTGAAAGATCAATGATGAATCTAGAAACTGGTAAAAAATCCCTAGAGTTTTTAGCGGTCAATTCTGGAGATAGAAGAAATTTAGAAGTAGATTTTTTTGGCGGAGAGCCCTTGATGAACTTTGATCTTGTAAAAGAGCTTGTAAGATACGGAAGAAAAATAGAAAAAAAATACGATAAAAACTTTCGATTTACTATAACTACAAATGCTGTTCTTTTAGATGATGAAAAAATAGACTTTATAAATGAGCACATGGATAATCTAGTCCTAAGTATTGATGGCAGAAAAGAAGTAAATGATTATATGAGATCTACTTTGAATGGGCAGGGAAGCTATGATATAATCTTGCCTAAAATTAAAGAAATGGTAGATAAAAGAGGGGAAAAGGACTATTATATAAGAGGAACCTTTACAAATAAAAATATTGATTTTTCAAAAGATGTCCTTGATTTTTACAATAATGGATTTAAAAATACATCTATTGAGCCAGTTGTGACACCAGAGGAAATGGATTATGCACTTAGGGAAGAACATTTAGACCGTGTTTTAGATGAATATGAGAAACTTTCTAAGATCTATATTGATATCAAGAAAAAAGACAAGGATTTTTTATTTTTTCACTTTATGATAGATCTAGACCAAGGACCTTGTATAATCAAAAGAGTAGTTGGATGCGGAGCCGGTTCCGAATATATTGCAGTAACACCTGAGGGAGAAATCTATCCCTGCCACCAATTCGTAGGTGAACAAGAATTCTCAATGGGAGATATTTGGACAGGCATAAAAAACACAGATCTTAGGGATGACTTTAAAAAAGCCAATGTATATAGCAAGGATGAATGTAGAAGTTGTTGGGCAAGGTTTTATTGCAGTGGGGGTTGTCATGCAAATGCACATTATGCTAATGGTGATATAACTAAACCATACAAACTTGGATGTGAAATGGAAAAAAAGAGAATTGAGTGTGCAATATCAATTTTAGCAAAGTTAAATGAAGAGGAGGCTTTAAAAGATGAAATCTAAAAACATAGTTATTTTAATTCTTATTTTAGCTATATTGGGAAGTGCTTCCTATGTAGCCTTAAATGGAGTTTCTATAGGCGATTTCAGGTTGAAGACAGCTAAAGAATCTATTGATCTAGGTCTTGATTTAGCTGGAGGAGTATATGTAGTCTTAGAAGCTAAGACAGATGAAACGGGTGAAGATCTTAGAAGACTTATGGAGCAGTCAAGGGCAATTATAAACACAAGGGTAGATGGTCTTGGAGTTTCGGAACCTAATATCTTTATTGAAGGTGGGAATAGAATAAGAGTTGAGTTAGCAGGTGTAGACAACCCTCAAGAGGCTATTGACCTCATAGGGCAAACTGCTCAACTGAAATTTATAGACCCAGACCAAAATGTAGTCGTTACTGGTAAAAATGTAGTAAAATCAGAGGTTCAGACAATTCAAAATGAACTTGGTCAACAGGAAGTAGAAGTTAGCTTGGAGTTTGATAGAGAAGGAGCAGAGAGCTTTGCTGAGGCTACAGGCAGACTATCAGAAGAAGCCAACGCTGAAGATAGAATGATATTTATTGTATTAGATGATCAAATAATATCTTCACCAGTTGTAAGGGCGAAATCTGAAGGAGGGGGAGCAATCTCAGATGGTAGGGCTGCAATATCAGGTGGATTTGATTTGGAATCAGCATCTGGACTTGCAACACTTATAAGAGGTGGGGCCCTACCAGTGGAGATGGAAGAGCTTCAAACTCGTGCAATAGGACCAACACTTGGACTAAAGGCATATGATCAAAGTATCAGAGCTGGTGCAATAGCACTTCTTTTAATATTTGCATTTATGATTATATTCTATAGGATCCCAGGTATAGTAGCTTCAATGGGTCTTATAATATATACCTTGATAGTTATATCTTCAATGTCTATATTGAATGTTAAGCTTACACTACCAGGTATTGCAGGCCTTATACTTTCAATAGGAATGGCAGTAGATGCCAATGTGGTTATATTCGAAAGAATAAAAGAAGAGATAAGAATAGGAAAAACAGTAAGGACTTCTATAGAGACAGGTTATAAAAGAGCTCTTACTTCTGTAATAGACGCCAATGTTACAACTCTAATAGCGGGTTTTGTCCTTTATTACTTTGGAGTAGGCCCTATAAGAGGATTCGGAGTTACTCTTATACTAGGTATAATAGCTTCAATGATAACAGCTGTATTTGTTTCTAAATACCTATTAAGGCTTATGGTTTCGATTACAGGTGGAAAGAGTACTCAACTATATGGAGTAAAAGAGGTGAAGATATGAATATAATAAAAAACAGAAAAATGTATTGGATTATTTCTTCTGCAATAATCATCATAGGCTTAGCTATGTTCTTTATAAATGGTTTAAACTATGGTATAGAATTTAGCGGAGGAACTTTAATTCAAATAGATATGGGTAAGTTTGTCAGTGTCGATGAAGTAAAAGAAATAATGGATGATTACGACACAAATGCTAGTATTGTACATGCAGGAAATGATAGGGAAGGAATTATGATAAAAAGTACTGAAGACTTTGAAAATGAGCGTGTTACAGAAATACAAAATATATTTGTAGAAAAGTATGGATTGGACAAAAACAATTTCCAATCTGAAAAAGTAGGACCAACAATGGGTGATGAGATAAGAAACAGAGCCCTTTTATCAACCCTTGTGGCTACGGTACTCATGCTTGCTTATATTAGCTGGAGATTTGAGCTTAGATTTGGAATATCAGCGATATTAGCACTCTTACATGATATACTCATCATGTTATCAGTTTATTCTATATTTAGAATTCCTGTAAACAATGCATTCGTTGCAGCTATCTTAACAGTAGTTGGATATTCTATTAATGATACTATAGTAATATTTGATAGAATAAGGGAAGAAATAAAACTCTATCCAAGGCAGGCTATAGAAAATACCATCGATAGTAGTATTAAAAAATCTATGGTAAGAACAATAAATACATCTTTAACTACATTTCTAGCAGTATTGATTATTTATTTATTAGGAGTAGAGGATATCAGAGTTTTGGCACTTCCATTGATGATAGGTGTTATATCTGGTACTTATTCTTCAATATTTATAGCATCACCATTTTTATATGAAATAACAAATTACAAAATAAAAACTGCTAAATAGCAGTTTTTATTTTGTAATA
>JARICQ010000037.1 GCA_029264075.1 Tissierellaceae bacterium
TTACAGATAGAACTAGAATAATAGATGAAATTGGAGGACATTTGTATATCTATACCATATATGGCATTTATGAATGTATGAATATAGTAGGCGAGAAGAAGGGAGTCCACGGTGGAAGTCTTATAAGAGGCATAGAACCAATTACTAGTATAAAAGAAATGTATAAAAATAGATACAAAAGAAAGTACAAGAATCCAAAGAAAAGAGAAATAATCAATCTGACAAATGGACCAGCAAAGCTTGTAATGGCCTTTGGGATTACAAAAAAAGAATTTTACGGAGCAGACCTAGTCAATGACAAAAGGATATGGCTAGAAAATGGACAAAGATTATCGGAAAAGGATATAATTGCGACTAGCAGAATAAATATAGATTATGCAGAGAAGGCCAAAGATTATCCTTTAAGATTTTATATAAAAGATAATCCATTTGTATCTAAGAAATAGTAGAAGATGGATTAAATCTAAGGGAGCAGTGATGATAAAATAAAGATGGAGGGGTAAAAATGGAAAAAACATTTATAATGATAAAGGCTGATGGAGTAAAGAGAGGTTTAATAGGTGAAGTAATATCTAGAATAGAAAGAAAAGGATACAGGATAAATAAGGCCAAGCTCTTTAAACCCAAAAGAGAGCTAGTAGAAGAGCACTATATTGAGCATAGGGAAAGGGAATTTTTCAAAGGACTAGTAGATTACATTGCAGATGAAGATGTAATGGCTATGGAAGTTGAGGGTGAAGATGCTATAGAAGTGATGAGACTCCTAATAGGGGACAAGGATCCTAAAGTTGCTGGGCCAGGAACTATAAGGGGAGATTTTTCAAGTTCATTGTCACAAAATATAGTTCACGGATCTGACTCCAAGGAAAGTGCTGAAAGAGAGCTCCATCTATGGTTTAAAGAATAAAAGATGTCAAACCTATTTTTGAATATGGGAAAAAAGCATATTATAGTATATAATAGTAGCCAGGATAAGAAAGAGGTGATCATTTGAAAATAAAGTGGAATTCTAAATATACTACAATATCTATTTACTCATTTATAGTTATAGCGGCTGGTATTATATTTTACTTGATAGCATCTCAGGCAGCTTCATTCCAATTAAAAGTTGAAAACATATTATCAGTATTTTTGCCTTTTATCATAGGCTTTATAATGGCCTATCTTTTTAATTTTATTTTGAGCTTTTATGAGAAAAAAATCCTAAGCGTAAAGGTCCTCAGATTAAAAGATGGCCTGCTTAAAAGAGTTATTGGCTTAGTATTTACATATGCAACAGTAACTCTTTTGTTTTTCTTGTTTTTAAAGTTTATACTACCTGAAATAGTAGCTAGTATAATGGGACTTGTCAACGATATCCCCAGCCATATAAAGACAATTACAGATCTGGTAGATAGATTCAATGAAAACTACTATATTCCAGAGGAGTATTACAATTATGTAATAGATAGATGGAATGAGTACAGGGATACAATCTTACAATTTGCGACAAATCTCATACCCCTACTTGGAAATACTGTGAGGACTATATTTGCAAGTATTTGGAATATCGTGCTTGGTATTATTGTATCCATATATGTCCTTACAGATAAGGAAAAATTCTTTGCCCTGTCAAAGAAAATAGTCCTAGCTGTCTTTTCTGAAGAGAAAGCTAAGCGTGTATTTGAGCTCACGGCTAGATCGGATAGTATCTTTGGTAGATTTATCAGTGGCAAAATATTAGATTCTTTTATTATAGCAATACTTACCTTTGTAGTGCTCACAGTATTTAAGATACCATATACAGTTCTAGTATCTTTTATCATAGGAGTTACCAATATAATTCCTTTTTTTGGACCATTTATAGGAGCCATACCTTCTGCGATACTGATACTATTTGTTTCGCCAATAAAAGCTCTTTGGTTTATACTTATCATCATTGTAATCCAGCAGATAGATGGAAACATAATAGGACCAAAGATACTAGGAGATAGCCTAGGCATATCGGCATTTTGGATTTTATTTTCACTTTTAATAGCTGGAAAACTATTTGGTCTAGTAGGGCTAATAATTGGAGTGCCGGTCTTTGTGTTTATCTATTCAATAATAAAGGATATAATAGAGGCTAGATTGGAGAAAAAGGGGCTACCAACTGAATCTGAAAAATATATGTAGAGGAAAAAGTTGATTTATGTTATAATTGAAGAAGTAAATGTTTTTCAAAAATTCACACAAGATAAATTTAAAAATGTTATAAAAGATAAAAATCTTTTAAATAAATGCTGGTTAAGGGGGCAAATGTATAATGAAGACATATTCAGCTGAAAAGATCAGAAATGTGGCTTTACTAGGTCATAGTAGTAGTGGAAAAACAACTTTAACTGAAGCAATACTTTTTGCAACGGGTGTAACAAAGAGACAAGGAAAAGTAGAAGATGGAAACACAGTATCTGACTTTGACAAAGAAGAAATCAATAGAGGAGTATCTATTGGACTTTCTGTAATACCTGTGGAGTATGAGGGAACAAAGTTCAATCTACTTGACACACCAGGTTATTTTGATTTTATAGGTGAAATGTACGGTGCAAAAAGAGCCTCAGAAGGTTCTGTGCTTGTAGTTGACGCATCATCTGGTATAGAGGTAGGTACTGAAAAAGCTTGGAGGAATCTAGAAAAATATATTACACCAAGAATTATATTTTTAAATAAAATGGATAAAGAAGATATAGAATTCGACCAATTAGTTACGGATTTAAAAGATGAATTTGATGAAAAAATAATCCCATGTGCACTTCCACTTGGAAAGGCTGATGAATTTAAAGGATTTATATCTGTCCTTGATAGAAAGGCCTATGAATACAATGGCAAGGACAGAGAAGAAGTAGAGATGACAGAGGAGCAAGAACATGAAGTTAATAAGATAAGGGACACCTTGATGGAAAAAATAGCTGAGACTGATGAAGTTCTTCTTGAAAAGTATTTTGAAGGAGAAGAGTTTACAAAGGAAGAAATATCAAAGGGCCTTAAGACCTCTATAGCAAATGGTGACCTAGTTCCATTGGTAGTCGGATCAGCTGAAAAAGCTATAGGAGCAGATTTTTTATTAGAAGTAATAGAGACATATATACCGTCTCCTAAATCAGTAAGTGTATATGGTGGAACTAAGGATGGAGAAGATATTGAGAGAAAAGTAGATCCAAATGATAGCTTCTCAGCTGTGGTATTTAAGACTATTGTAGACCCCTTTGTTGGTAAATTAAGTTTATTTAGAGTGGTCTCAGGAAAACTAGACAAGGATACAGAATTATATAATTCTACTAAAGACGAAAAAGAGAAGCTAGGCGGACTATTTATATTAAGAGGTAAAAATCAAATAGAAGTAGATGAGATAGTAGCAGGAGATATAGGTGCAACATCAAAACTCAACTCAACTCAAACAGGTGATACCCTGTGTGACAAAGACGACCATACCCTCTACGAAACTATAAAATATCCTCAGCCAACATTATTTTTAGCAGCAGAAGCTAAAAACAAGGGTGATGAAGATAAAATCTGGTCTTCCCTTCAGAAGTTAACGGATGAAGACCCTACATTTGTTGCAGAGAGAAATACAGAAACAAAGCAACTTTTAATTGGTGGACAAGGCAATATGCAACTAACCGTAATAGTAGATAAATTGAAACATGATTTTGATGTAGAAGTTAATCTAGTCTCTCCAAAGATTGCCTTTAGAGAAACTATCAAGGCTAGTTCATCAGTTCAAGGTAAACACAAGAAGCAATCAGGAGGAGCAGGCCAGTATGGTGATGTTCATGTTAGATTTGAACCTTCTGAAGAGGAATTTGTATTTGAACAAGAAGTATTTGGTGGAGCTGTCCCAAGAAACTACTTCCCAGCTGTAGAAAAAGGTATCAAGGATTCTCTTGACAATGGTGTACTTGCAGGTTTTCCAGTAGTTAATATAAAGGCAACCTTGTTTGATGGATCCTATCATGCAGTAGATTCAAATGAGATGGCATTTAAAATAGCTGCATCTATAGCCTTTAAAAAGGGGATGGAAGAAGCAAAGCCTATATTACTCGAACCAGTAGTCAAGGTTGAAGTCGCAGTACCTGAAAACTATATGGGTGATGTAATGGGAGATATGAATAAGAGAAGAGGCAAGATCCTTGGAATGGAGCAGCAAGCAGATGGCACCCAAATGATAAGTGCAGAGGCACCTCATGCAGAAATGTTTGAATATGCAATAGATTTAAGGGCTATGACCCAGGCACGTGGAAGCTTTACGATGGAATTTTCTAGATATGAGGAAGTACCTAGCCATATAGCAGAAAAAATAATAGCTGATGTGAACGCAGAAAAAGAATAGAATTAAGCTCAACCGCCGGTTGAGCTTTTTTATCCGAAAAATAATTATGCTAGAAAAAATTGGAGTGATTGTCATGTTCGAGATATATACATTGGGAAATTTTGACATTAGGCACAATGGCGAATCTATCCTTACTACTAGAGGATATCCTTATAAAACACTTAAGCTATTTAAATATTTCTTGACCCACGAGGGGAAAAGACTTCTTCCAGAGAATATAATTGAAGATATATGGCAGGACAATGAATACAGAGATCCAGCTGGGGCACTTAGGACTCAAATTTCTAGGGTAAGGAGAATGATTGAGCTAGACAAGCCAGGGGTAGAGGACCTCTTTCAAATCAATCATATAAATGGCTACTATGTATTTAAATTAGATGAAAAATCTATCCTAGATAGCAAGGTATTTGAGAATAAAGTAAAAGAAATTGATACTAGAGAATCTACTGATCTAAATGAGGATGAATTAATAGAAACCATATCATTATATAAGGGAAGCTATCTACAAGAGTTGGAAGATGAAGATTGGATCATACCTATACGAAGCAGATTTGACAGGCTCTATATCAAAACCCTAGATTTTATTCTTAGAAAACTGATAGAAAAAAGAAAATACCACAGTATTATCTCAATATGCGAAGAAGCTATGAAGTATAAGTTTTACGAAGAAATGATTCATATATATTTTCTTAAAGCACTTATTGCCATAGGACAAGAAAAGTATGCGACAAGTCATTATGAATATTATACCTCTAGGTTTTATCAGGAAATGCGAATAGTACCATCCTCTAAATCAAAAGAAATATATAAATTGTTACAAAATAAGAAAGAAAAGAAAGACCAACAGATACTAGACTTAGATATTATCAAGACTATATTGAGAGAAGATAAGACAGAAGGTGCACTGATGTGTGATTTTGACTACTTTAAGTTTCTTTACAACTTTGAATCTAGAAATGCAGAGAGAAATGAAGATAAGAATATTCATTTGATAATACTGACAATTGACAACTTGGGATACAAGGCATTAAAAGAAGAAGAGCTAAAAGAAGAGATGTCCTTTGTGAAAAGCATTGTATTCAATATGTTGAGAAAGGGAGATGTACTATCCCAGTGGAATGATAGTCAATTAGTTATTTTACTTTATAATATAGATAAAGAAGAAAATCTTGGAAATGTCATAGAGAGAATAGTTGAAAAGCATAGTGAAGAAGTAAAAAACTCTAAAATAGCAATTAATATTAAGTGTAAAAATATAATAAACACATAAAGATAATAAAATAAAAAAATAAATCTATAAATCCCACATCATTTGATGTGGGATTTTCAATGTTTAAAGACGACTTTAGAAGAAAACCATTAAAAGAAAATTTTTTGTAATCGTTTTGTAACATCTAGGAAATCCAAAGGTAACGCCAGTAGGTATATATGTATTAAGAAGTAAAACAATAGTTTAGCCTTCTTGTCATAAAATAAGAGCTCTAAAAATATTGGAGGTGAAATATATATGAAAAAAAGATTAAGAGCCTTGCTATCTTTAGTGGTAGTATTTTCAATGATATTTACCACGGGGCTAGCTTCTATTGGGGAGATAGCAGAGGATACACCTCCATTAGAAGAAGCTGTGGAATCATCAGAGCCTGAAAAAACAGCTGATACTGTTGATTCGTCAGACCCTAGTGAAGCGGCAGAAGCTGAACCAGCATCTGACTCCGAAGAACCAGTGGACCCTGAAGAACCAGAGGAACCTGAAGAAGCAGTGGATCCTGAAGAAGCAGTGGACCCTGAAGAAGCAGTGGACCCTGAAGAAGCAGTGGACCCTGAAGAAGCAGTGGACCCTGAAGAACCAGTAGACCCTGAAGAACCAGTGGACCCTGAAGAACCAGTGGACCCTGAAGAACCAGAGGACCCTGAAGAACCAGAGGACCCTGAAGAACCAGTAGAACCAGTAGATCCAGTAGATCCAGTACTACCAGTACCAGAGCTTCCGGTGGTACCAGAGATTCCACTTCCGCCAGAGCCAATCATAATATTTAGAGCATTATCAGTAGATGCAGAGGTAAATCCTGATTATGAAAGTTTTACCAATGGGGACTACTTGACCTATGATTTAGTAGTTTCAAATAATGGAGATTTTGATTTATATGATATTTCAGTAAATGATGATTTATCTTTATTGGAAAATATACCTTTCTTATTAGCAGGAGAAGAAATAATAGTAAGTGGGAAATATTATATAGATCCTTACAATGAACTCGAAGAACTAAGCAACTTCATAAGTATTGCAGCTAGTTCTGAGATGGAAGACATCTATTTGAACTTGAATTTTAAAGTAGAAGTAATTATACCAAAGGGTTCAATCACATTGACAAATTATGTTAACTATGTTGAAGAAGGAGATACAGAGTTTGACATATTTTTAAGTGGAGGACCAAATAATGATCAGTATACAGTATCACTTAAATCTGGAGAATCAGTGACTATTGACAATCTATTTATAGGAAATTATTATATTTCCTCGATAGCACCAATGGGATATTCCTATAGTGGTGGAGACAGTTCGATTTCACTTTCACTAGATAATTTAAATGATAGTGCTATGATTTCTCATAAATTTGAAGATTTAAAGGGATTTACAGGATTCGCTAACAGTGAAGATGGCCTATTTCGTGTAGGAGCTGGAGATATAAGTAGCATACAAAGCTCTAACAGGTATCCAGGAGAATCCAGATACGATTCAATATTTGTAGAATATGAATTTATAGAGATGCCAGAAATACCAGAATTACCATTAGCACCAGTAGCGCCAATAGATCCAGAATTACCATTAGCGCCAATAGATCCAGAATTACCATTAGCACCAGTAGATCCAATAGAACCAGAAGCACCACTTGATCCAGAGCTTCCAAATCAACCTGAATTACCAGATCAAGCGGATGATCCTCCAACAGATGATCCAAAAGAAGATCCGATAGATAAGGAAGAGGCGGAAGAAGCGAATCTTCCAGAAGAACCAGAAGAACCACAAGAACCAGACCCAGTAGAAGAAGCAAAAGAGCCTATTGAACAAGCAGATATAGTAGAGCCACAGGAAGCACCAGAAGAACCAGAAAGCAATGATGATTAGCAAGAGGATCGATCAGAATAGGGGGGATTGATTGATGACAGATAAAACTATAAATGAACCAACAGAAGAAAAAGAAAAGAGTGGACTATTAAAAGTAATATCAAATATAGCCTTTACTCTATTTATGATACTCATGATCTTTTTAATATTCATAACTGCTCAATCAAGATTTACAGGACAAGAACCTTCTCTATTTGGATATCGAATGTATATAGTTGATAGTGGAAGTATGATTCCTACACTAGCTATAAATTCTATAATAATAGTAAATGAATCTACAGGAAGTGAAATAGAACAAGGAGATATAGTGACCTACTATGCGGGATCTTCGAACACAAGAGTAACACATAGGGTAGTAGAAGTATTAGAAAACAATGAAGGCTTTATCACCAAGGGAGATGCAAATAACACAGAAGATCCAAATATACTTGAAAAAGATAGGATAATTGGCAAGCTAGCATTTTCAATTCCATTTGTAGGTGTGGTCTTTAGGGCCCTTAGTACAGGGCTAGGGATTGCTATACTAGTAGGAGTACTGTTACTAATCGTTCTAGTTCCAATGATATTTAAAAAATTTGGATAAACTTGCTTTTGAAAAGGATGGATGAAGATGAAAAAAAGAATAATAACAATATCGATGATTCTATTGATATCCATAATGATAGCCGGTGGTTCCATGGCTTGGCTTACATCCAGCCCTGAAGAAGGTGTAAGTGAATTCAAAATGGGAACCGTAGAAGTAGAAGTTCTAAGGTCTGGAAATGACAGTGTACAGATACAAAACACAGGAACTAGCCAAGCATATGTAAGGGCTAGAGTAATTCCAAAGTGGAGTAAATCTAATCTATCAGTATCAAATGTAGATATATATGTAGCATCTGGTGATTGGGAAAAAAGAGATGGACATTATTATTACAAATATCCTCTAGAACCAGGTGAGATTACTCCTAATTTAGTAGATGGTGTCAGGATTGGAGAATTAACTGAGGAATACAAAGGTGCAGAATTTACACTTAAGGTAGCAGCAGAAGGATTCCAGCAAGTTAATTATTAATCCAATATTAAAATCAATATTAATATATAGGAGATCAATTCTCCAGTATATTAACATAAATTAATTTTTTTCAAAGAAGTTAGCAAACCTAGAGAAATCTAGGGACGCAAAACCATAGGGCCTTTTTATAATGGCAGCCGAGTTGCGAGTCCATAGGTAAAATTCTAAGGAGGATAATCATGAAAAAGAGAAAAATGATGTTAGGCTCAGCAATTATGTTAGCAGTTTTGTTGGTAGCAGGAGGAACACTAGCTTGGTTTACAGCAAGTACAGAACCAGTAGTTAA
>JARICQ010000045.1 GCA_029264075.1 Tissierellaceae bacterium
TATAATTTTCCTAAAGGACATAAAATACGTTTAGCATTAGCAACTTCAGCCTGGCCAATGTTTTGGACTATGCCTGAGGATGCAACTTTAGACCTGGATCTTAAGAATGCAAAATTAAATTTACCTTTCTTTTCTGGTAAGGATTCTCAAGGTCCTAATATGGATCCAGAAAGTGCACCGGAGACTCCAATTACTATCTTGAAAGAAGGTAGGGTAGATAGGACTATTGAGTATGACATAGTAAATGATATTTGGACTTGTAGAACAGATGGTGTTGGTGGAGTATTTGGTGAAGGGGTTTACAGATTTGATGATATAGATGTAACAGTAGAACACAATTTAAGTAACAAATTAGTATTAAGTAATAAAGATCCACTTTCTGCGGAATATACTATTATTCAAGAAATGATAATTGGACGTGAAGATTGGTTGATAGATGCAGATATATTTACTAAACAAACATCAGATTTAAATTATTTTTATTTAGAAACAAAAATAGATGTCAAAGAAAATGGAGAGCATGTATTCACTAAAAAATGGAATGAACGAGTAAAAAGAAATGGACTGTAAAGCGAGTTTGAATATAACAAGAAAAAAGATATGGAATACTATTCCATATCTTTTTTTAACTAAACTTTTTATTTATAGTTTTGCATATTCGCTTGCCACTAAAGCTGCTACTTTAGCATTATTATATACTAATTGAATATTTGATTCTAGCGAATCTCCCTTAGTCATTTCAGTTACTTTAGATAAAAGGAATGGTGTAGTATCTTTTCCTGATATTCCTCTTTCTCCTGCTTCTTTTACAGCATCTTCTATAGTCTTTGTAATAAAGTCTGAATCCATAGAGTACTCCTCTGGGATTGGATTAGCTATAAGCGCTCCACCATTTAATTCTAGATCCCACTTGGTCTTTAAAGCCTTAGCCATCTCTTCTGGACTATCAATTTTATAGTCTACCTTGAATCCACTCTCTCTAGTGAAGAAAGCTGGTAGTTCTTCTGTTTCATATCCAAATACAGGCACACCTTTTGTTTCTAAATATTCCAGAGTTAATCCTATATCCAGTATAGACTTAGCTCCAGCACATACTACAGCAACATTTGTATTAGCTAATTCTTCTAGGTCTGCTGATATATCCATAGTTATTTCTGCCCCCCTATGAACTCCACCTATTCCTCCTGTAGCAAAGATTGAGATTCCTGCCATATCTGCAATGATCATAGTTGATGCTACTGTTGTAGCCCCATCTAGATTTTTAGCTACTATATAAGGAATGTCTCTTCTAGACACTTTTGCAATTCCTGGTGCTTTTCCCATATAGTCGACTTCTTCTTTTGTAAGTCCTACCTTTAGAACTCCCTCTATAATAGCGATTGTAGCCGGCACTGCTCCATTTTCACGGATAATCTCTTCTACTCTTAAAGCTGTCTCTACATTCTTTGGATAAGGCATACCATGTGATATTATAGTTGATTCTAGTGCCACTACTGGCTTTCCTGCTGCTATTGCTTCTTTTACTTCTTCTGTCATTTCCATATAATAATTTTTCATTTACTTGGCCTCCATTTTTTTCATTATCTCTTTTACATTTTCAACTGACATTTCTGGATTTATAGTTGAGTATGAGCTCATACCCATAATTGAAGTAGCTACTGCAAATTTAGCCTGTTCATCTATTTCCATTTCCTTTAAATCTGCATAGGCCAGTCCTGCCTGAAAGGCATCTCCCGCACCTGTTGCATTTTTTGGTACTATTCTTTTAGCCTTATATTTATCTTGTTTTTTTCCATCGCTATAAAAGACTCCTTCTTCACCAAGTGTGATAAATACATTTACAACTCCCTGGTCATGAAAATAATCTGCTGCCTTTTTTAAATCTTCTTCTGACTTGATTTCTATACCTGATAAAGCCTCCGCCTCTAATTTATTTGGTTTAATAGTATGAAAATAACCTATTATATCCTTGGCCCTAAGTGCTTTCTCATGGGAAACAGTATCTAGAAAGAGCTTATTATCCTTAAATACCTTCACAGCATAGTGTAATAGCTCTTTTTCCAAATTGGTGTCAAAGAAAACTATCTGGCTATTTGCTATTATCTCTCTATTATCTTCTATGTATTTTTTATCTAGTTCAGCAAAGCAACCCATAGAAGCTATAGCTACATCCATATCATTTTCTTCATTTAATACAGCCAAATAAGTTCCCGTTCCATATTTACTGGTCTTTTTTACATGGCTCATATCAAGTCCCGCTTCTTCGGACTCAGTAATTATCTTTTCACCATGAAAATCTTCACCAACTACAGTAAACATTTTAGTATTATTACCCAATCTAGCCAGATTTTCAGCTATATTTCTGCCTACCCCACCTATAGATACGTTTACTTCTCCAGGATTGGAATCTGCCCTTCTCAACTTGTCTGTTGGATAACCAGCTATATCTACATTAGCTCCACCTATAACTGATACATGATCTTGCAAGTCAATGACATACCCCCTGCCCTTTATGATACCCTTGCGAGTTAGGTTGGCAATATGAACTGCTACTGATGATCT
>JARICQ010000049.1 GCA_029264075.1 Tissierellaceae bacterium
AAGATGAGTGAAAAACTAGATATAGGTCTAGTCGCTACAAATGATATACATTATTTAAAGAGAGAAGATGCCCTGGTACACGATGTTCTTCTTTGCATCCAAACTGGAAAGACTGTGGATGAAGAAAAAAGGATGAAATTTCCGACCAATGAATTTTATTTAAAGTCTCCTGAGGAAATGAAGGAGATATTCTCAAATGATATAAAGGCACTTGAAAACACAGCTTGGATAGCTGATAGATGCAAGGTAGAGATTGACTTTGATACCCTGCATTTGCCAGAGTATTCTGTTCCAGATGGATTTTCCAACAAGTAATACCTAAAGTTCTTGATACTTAAAGGCTTAAAAGAGAGATACGGAAATATTACAGAAGAGATAAATGAAAGATTTAAATATGAGTTTAATACAATTATTGAAATGGGATATACGGATTATTTTTTAATAGTTTGGGATTTCATAAGATTTGCAAGGGAAAATGAGATAATGGTGGGCCCAGGTAGGGGTTCAGCTGCAGGTAGTATAGTATCATATGCTCTGGGAATAATAGATATAGACCCACTCGAGTACGGACTTATATTTGAAAGATTTTTAAATCCAGAGAGAATAAGCATGCCAGACATAGATATCGATTTTTGCTATGAAAGACGAGAAGAAGTGATAGAATATGTAGTACAAAAGTATGGAGAAGACAGAGTAGCCCAAATAGTTACATTTGGTACAATGGCAGCCCGTGGAGCGATTAGAGATGTTGGTAGGGCCATCAATATGAGCTACGGAAAGGTTGACTTCATTGCCAAGCAGATACCTATGGCTATTGGAATGACCATAGAAAAAGCCCTTGAGATAAATAATACACTTAAAAATTCCTATGATGAAGATGAGGAGATTAAAAATCTTATAGATTTCGCTTTGGCTGTGGAAGGATTGCCTAGACATACATCCACCCATGCAGCAGGTGTAGTAATATCTAAAGATGCAGTCACAGACTATGTTCCACTTCTAAGAAATGGGGATGCAATCACAACCCAGTTCAATATGAATGAGCTAGAAGAATTAGGCCTTTTAAAAATGGACTTTTTAGGATTAAGGACCCTAACTGTTATAAGAGATGCTGTAAATCTAGTAAAAGACAATCATGGAAGAGAAATAGATTTTGATCAAATAGACTATGAAGACCCAGATGTACTGGCTATGTTTGCACGTGCTGAAACGCTTGGAATATTCCAATTTGAAAGTCCTGGAATGAGGGCATTCTTAAAGGAATTGAAAGCAAATGTATTTGAAAATCTAATAGCTGCAAATTCACTATTTAGGCCTGGACCTATGAATCAAATTCCAACATTTGTAGCATGTAAACATGATCCAAGTCAAATAACATACATTCACCCAAGCCTTGAAAACATCTTAGATGTAACCTACGGATGTATAGTGTACCAGGAGCAGGTAATGCAGATAGTTAGAGATATTGGAGGATATTCAATGGGTCGTGCGGACCTTGTTCGTCGTGCTATGAGTAAGAAAAAAATGGATATCATGGAAGAGGAGAGAAAAAACTTCATATATGGAACTAGTGATGAAAATGGTGAGATAGAAATAACTGGGGCCATCAGAAATGGAGTAGATGAGAAATCGGCAAACAAGATATATGACCTTATGATAGATTTTGCAAACTATGCTTTTAACAAAAGTCACTCTGCAGCCTATGCAGTAGTAGCCTATAGAACAGCTTGGCTTAAACATTACTATCCAGTAGAATATATGGCGGCGCTTATTTCATCAGTAATGGGAAACACCAACCAAGTATCTCTTTATATACAGGAATGTAAAAGACTTGGAATAGAAATACTCTCTCCAGATGTCAATAAATCCTATAAAAAATTTACAGTAAAAGAAAACAAAATAAGATTTGGACTATCAGCAGTTAAAAATGTCGGAGATAATTTTATTGATGCAGTTGTTAGGGCTAGAAAAGATGGTGAATTTAAAGGGTTTACAGACTTTGTTGAGAGAATTGAAAATGTAGATAGTCAAGCTATGAATAAGAGGGCTGTAGAATCGTTGATCAAATGTGGAGCGCTTGATAGTCTTGAAGTAACTAGGGCTCAGCTGATGGCGGTATATGAAAAAGTAATCAATGAAATACATTCAGATAGAAAGAGAAACAAAGAAGGGCAGTCATCCTTATTTGATAATGCAAGTAAAAATCAAATAAAAGATAATTTTCCCAATCTAAAAGAATTTCCTCAAAATATAATGTTGACTATGGAAAAGGAGATGCTGGGAATATATGTATCAGGACACCCCCTAGAGCCCCACAAAGAAAAAGTAGAAAAGATTTCCACCATGAATACAATAGATATACTAAGTAGCCAAGACCTAGAAGAGGGTGGCTTAAATAAGATAAGAGATGGTAGCAAAATAAAGCTTGCTTCCATAGTAGTAGACAAAAAAAATAAAATAACTAAAAATAACAATATGATGGCCTTCCTTACAGTTGAAGATCTAGTAGGTTCAATTGAATGTATTGTTTTTCCTATGACATATGAAAGATATTCTAAATATCTAGATGAGGATCAAATAGTAGTTATAGATGGAAAGTTGAGTTTATCAGAAGTAGATGAGCCAAAGTTAATAGCAGAGAAGATAAGTCCCTTAAAAGAGTATAATGATGACAAGCTTTATTTAAAAATAAGCACTCAAAGCGAAGAGGATACATTTGATAGATTAAAAGCTATCCTCCTTAAATATAAAGGAAACACACCGGTATATGTATATATTGAAAAAGATAAAAGTACGGTGATAGCAGATAGAAGCATGTGGATTGATAGCAATGATCAAGAGGCTATAAAAGAATTAACACATTTTTTAGGCAAAGAATGTGTTAAAATAAGGTAAGAGAGGTTAATTTAACCATATAAGGGGAATATAATAGTAATAGGGGAGTGTTGATTATGTGGACTACTATTCATATGGCTACAGGCAAAGATGAAGCAGAACAAATAAAAAATATACTTAAAAATGAAGGGTTTTTAGTTAAGTCAAACTTTGTTTTAGACGATGGCGAAGATGAATTGTATGAAATATTGGCTCCGGAATTTGAAGCAGAGGAAATTAGAGAAGTGCTCAGAGAATTAAATATCTTTTAACTAGAGAGGAGAAGAAACATGAAGACTATAGGGATATTAACTAGCGGAGGTGATGCTCCTGGAATGAACGCAGCTATAAGAGCCTTGGTTAGATCTGGTATATATAATGGATTTAAGGTTTTTGGAATAAAACAAGGATATAAAGGCCTGATAGAAGGAGATCTTTTTGAGATGAACCTATCTTCTGTAGCAGATATAATTCATAGAGGTGGAACAATGTTAAGGTCGGCCAGATCAAAAACTTTTATGACAGAAGAAGGCTTTAAAAAAGCCTTAAATATAGTTGATGTATTTGATATAGATGCCTTGGTAGTCCTAGGTGGAGATGGAACTCTAAAAGGAGCGAGTGAACTTTCAAAGGCAGGTGTTCCTACCATAGGGATCCCGTGCACAATAGATAATGACTGTGGATATACAGACTATACAATTGGATTCTATACAGCAGTAGAGACAGCAGTAGATGCAATATCAAAGATAAGGGACACATCTACATCTCATGGAAGAGCAAATGTAATAGAAGTAATGGGCAGACACTGTGGGGATATAGCCTTGTATTCAGGTCTTGCTGGTGGAGCAGAGAGTATAATTGTACCCGAAATAGAACTTGATATAGATGAAGTCTGCAAAAAAGCCTTACAAGGGAAAAACAGAGGAAAACTTCACCATATAATTGTACTAGCAGAAGGAGTAGGTAATCCCTACGATATATCTAAATGCATAGAAGAAAAAGCTGGAATAGATACCAGGG
>JARICQ010000076.1 GCA_029264075.1 Tissierellaceae bacterium
ATATATTTCAACAAGGTCTATTATCTGGACCACATTATCTGATATATCTCTCATATAATAGACAGTCTTTCCATCTATTAAACTATATTGATCTTTGGATAGTTTGCTAGATACATTTCTCATAGGCCAGAGGGAGTTTCTTATTTATATTAGATCTCTTTTAAGTATATATATATCCTCTAATATTTCCTCATCTGGTTGAAGTAGGAGCTCATCCTCAATACTATCAATCTTCTCTCCAATTTCCTCTATTAAAAAGAAGTAATCATCAACTATGGCATCCAATAGTGAGTATAGGAGGTCATCTCCCCTACTCTTTCTAATAGTTCCTCCTTCTTTGATTCTATTTTGTATGTTCTTAAATATCCTAGAATCAATTTCTTGAAAACTTACCAATTTGTCTTTAAAGAGAAGAAAACTTACCTGTTCAATTCCAAGCTCATCTTCATCTCCTGAATAGTACATTCTCTTTGCAATTACAAAGAGATAGTCATCATATTCTTCTATCTTAGATCTTTGGGTCGTATCTAAAAGATCTTCAACTACAAGTGGGTGTAGGCCTAGCGGCTTGCACAAGTTGTTCATTTTTTCTGCGTCGTGAATTCCTACTATTTTTAACCACTTTACCTTTTCATCCACATCTTCTAAAAACCGCTCTATTTCTTCTATCTCTTGGATCCTCTCAATTCTATAGTCATTTTTATTGTATTCTATATATTCTACTGATATTTCTCCCGTTCTTTCCTCTCCTACATATATCCTTGATCCAGGTGGTGTATTGATTGTCTTTGTCAGATCTTTCCTTTTTTTTCTTTTTTCCATTTTGCACCTCCAATAGGTCTATTATACCCTAAAAAGAATAAAAATCTAATAATACTATAGTTTTATATTGGACTATCTATTTAGATTTTTCTATATGGGGTATAGTTTAATTAAATAGAATGCGAGGAGATGATATGATGAATGACCACTATACTTCTAAGAGAAACTTTTTTGAAAGTGGTAAGACAAGAAAATATGAATTTCGAATAGAACAGCTGAAAAAATTAAAAAACAGCATAAAAAACTATGAAGATAGGATAATGGAGGCTATGGAAATTGATTTGGGCAAGCCTGAATTTGAAGCTTTTACATCCGAGATAGGCATCCTATATGAGGAGATCAATATAGCTGTTAAAAATCTTCGCTCATGGATGAAGAAAAAATCAGTCTCTACACCCATATTTCTCTTTCCATCTAAGAGCTATATACTTCCAGAGCCCAAGGGAGTAGTACTGATAATTAGTCCCTGGAACTATCCTTTTCAGCTTGCTATCTCACCCCTTATTGGCGCCATAGCTGCTGGGAATTGTGCCCTTATAAAGCCTTCAAACCAATCAAAGGCTACTGAGGAGATAATCTCCAACCTTATATCTGAGACCTTTGATGACAATTATATCAGCGTCCTAAGGGGCTCTGGTTCTAAAGTAGTTGAACCACTTATAGACAATTATAATTTTGATCATATCTTTTTCACTGGCAGTGTTGGTGTGGGTAAAAAAATACTAAAGCACTCTGCAAAGCACCTCACTCCTACCACCCTAGAGCTTGGAGGCAAGTCTCCCAGTATAGTATTTAAGGATGCGGACCTGGAAGAAGCTGCAAAGAAAATAACATGGGCAAAGTACTACAATTTGGGTCAGACTTGTGTAGCTCCTGATTATCTTTTAGTCCATGAAGATGTAAAAGAAAAGCTAATTGAAAAGATTAAAAAATACATTGTATTTTACCATGGGGAAGACCCGAAAAATAGCGAAAATCTGGGGAAACTTATCAATAAAAAGAGATTTGATAGGCTCTTAGAAATCATGAAAGGCGACATCATATATGGGGGAAAATCAATCCGCGAAAGACTATTTATCTATCCGACCATCATAGACAATGTGAGCTTGGATGATCCAATAATGAGCGAGGAAATCTTTGGACCAATACTTCCAATAATTACTTTTAAAGATAAGGAAGAGATACTCCCTATAGTGAGAAAAAACAAATATCCACTTGCTCTTTACCTCTTTACAGAGGATAGTGCTAGGGAAGACTATATACTAGAAAACATTCAATTTGGTGGCGGATGTATAAATGATGCAATATCTCATCTAGTAAATCCAAAGCTTCCCTTTGGAGGAATTGGAACTAGTGGCAAGGGGCAATACCATGCAAAATACACATTCGATACATTTTCTCATATGAAGAGTATCTTTAAATCTGGTAAGATATTTCAAACCAATTTAAAGTATCCACCATATACAGATTTAAAGCTAAAACTTGCAAGGTTTTTCATGAAGTAAAAAGAGGCAATATCACTTTAGTAGGTTCCTAAGGTAATATTGCCTTTATTTATTGTTTTTATGTTTTTATGCGACCTTCTCTTGTAGACCTTGTTTATTTACTTTCAAGGCCAATCTTGTACCCTCTTTTTTAACTAGTAAAAAAGATATTGTCCCTGATAATATATCCGAAATTGGATAGGATAACCAAACCCCCATAGCACCTAGATCAAATGTCTTTACCAAGAGGATAGATAGTGGAATCATTATCACAACTTGTCTAATAAGGGATATGGCTATAGACTTTCTAGCCCTCCCCTGTGCTTGAAAGTAAAATATGGACACATAGTATATACTGATCATGGGAAATGCAGATATCATTATCCTAAAGGCGCGGGCTGATTCATAAATTATAGCCTCATCCTTTACAAAGATACTCATAAGCTGAGGTGCAAATATTATTCCAAGTGCCCACATTACTAGAGATGTTATAAATGAATACTTTCTGGTTTCTGTCATTACAGTTTTTATCCTCTTATAATTTTTA
>JARICQ010000104.1 GCA_029264075.1 Tissierellaceae bacterium
GCAAGGCCATTAGAGTTGCAATTCCTGTATTGTATTTTAGGCTTTCAAAGTCCTCTGATACTTTTTTTATAGCCTTGTGGATGCTAGATTCAAGCTCTGGAGTGTATTCTTCAGTTTTACCTTCTTCAATTATATCCTGTAGCCTCCAAACTCTTTCTAGATATCTTCTGCATCCTCTTACCCCGTTTTCAGACCAAGGTACTGATTTTTCAAAGTCACCTATAAACATTTCATAGGTTCTGAGGGTATCTGCACCAAAATCTCTTACAATATCATCTGGATTGATTACATTCCCTCTTGATTTAGACATTTTTTCATTGTTGTCACCTAGGATCATTCCGTGTGAGGTTCTCTTTTTATATGGCTCTGAACTAGGAACTTCTCCTATGTCATATAGGAATTTGTGCCAAAATCTTGAGTATAGTAGGTGAAGTGTAGTGTGCTCCATTCCGCCATTATACCAATCAACTGGATTCCAATAGTCAAGCGCTTCTTTGGATGCAAAAGCTTGGTCGTTGTTAGGATCCATATATCTTAAGAAGTACCAGGATGAACCTGCCCACTGGGGCATGGTGTCAGTTTCTCTTTCAGCTTCTCCACCACATTTAGGACAAGTAGTCTCTACCCAATCTCTTATTTGAGCAAGGGGTGACTCGCCTGTGTCAGTTGTTTCATAGTTTTCTAGTTCGGGAAGTTTGACTGGAAGCTCACTTTCATCTACTGGAACCCAGCCACACTCATCACAGTATACAAGAGGTATAGGTTCGCCCCAGTATCTTTGTCTAGAAAATACCCAATCACGTAGTTTAAAGTTTGTTTTTTCTACTCCTAGCTCTCTCTCTTCCAGCCATTTTGAAATGGTTTCTATTGCCTCATCTACTTCCATTCCATTGATAAAGTCCGAATTTACCATGGTACCTGTAGCTGTATCTGTATATGCTTCTTTTGAGATGTCTCCACCGCTTACTACTTCTACTATTGGAAGTCCAAATTTAGTGGCAAATTCCCAGTCACGCTGATCATGGCCTGGAACAGCCATGATAGCACCTGTACCATAGCTCATGAGTACATAGTCTGAAATCCATATAGGCATATCCTCACCATTTACAGGATTGATTGCTTTTAATCCTTCTATTTCAACCCCTGTCTTATCTTTGGATAGTTCTGTCCTTTCAAATTCTGATTTCTTGCTTGCCATATCTCGGTAATTGAGGATCTCATCTATATTTTTAATTTCATCACTATATTTATCTATTAGAGGATGCTCTGCTGATAGTACCATATAAGTTGCTCCAAATAAGGTATCCGGTCTAGTGGTAAAGACTGTTAATTTTTCTCCCTTACCTGATATTTTAAAATCAACTTCTATACCTACAGATTTTCCTATCCAATTTTTTTGTTGAAGCTTGACTCTCTCTATATAGTCAACAGTGTCTAGATCACCTATTAGTCTATCTGCATACTCAGTTATCTTTAGCATCCATTGATTTTTTATTTTTCTAACTACTTCGCTGCTACATCTTTCACATGTTCCATTGACAACCTCTTCATTGGCAAGTCCTACCTTACATGATGTACACCAGTTGATAGGCATCTCATGCTTGTATGCCAATCCATTTTCAAATAACTTTAGGAATATCCACTGGGTCCACTTGTAGTAATCTGGATCTGTAGTGTTTACTTCTCTTGACCAGTCAAATGAAAATCCTATAGATTTTAATTGTTCTTTAAATCTTGCTATGTTTGTTTTAGTAACTTCTCTTGGATGAATCTTGTGCTGGATTGCATAGTTTTCTGTAGGAAGTCCAAATGCGTCCCATCCCATTGGAAATAAAACATTGTAGCCTTGGAGTCGTCTCTTTCTTGAAACTATGTCTAGGGCGGTGTAAGGCCTCGGATGTCCGACATGAAGTCCTTCCCCAGATGGGTATGGAAACTCTACTAATGCGTAGAACTGTTCCTTGTCGCTACCATTTATTGCCTTAAAAGGCTCCTCCCTATCCCAGATATCTTGCCACTTTTTTTCTATTTGATTTGGTTTATATTCTCTCATGATATCCTCCTTGTATTTAAAATTTAGCTGAATGTACAGTTCTAGGGAAGGGTATTACATCTCTTATATTTGTCATTCCTGTTATATACATAAGAGCTCTTTCAAATCCAAGTCCGTATCCTGAGTGGGTTGTGCCACCATATTTTCTGAGCTCTAGATACCACCAGTACTCTTCAGGATCCATTCCACCATCTATTATTTTCTGTTCTAGTACATCTGGTCTCTCTTCCCTTTGAGACCCACCTACTATCTCACCTATACCAGGAACCAATAAGTCCATTGCTGCAACAGTTTTTCCATCGTCATTGAGTTTCATGTAAAAGGCCTTTATTTCCTTTGGATAATCCGTCACAAAAACAGGTCCTTTAAATATTTCTTCAGATATATATCTTTCATGCTCAGTCTTGAGATCCATTCCCCACTCAACTGGATAGTTGAACTCTTTTCCTGATTCTTTAAGCTTTTCTATGGCCTCTGTATATGTTATTCTTCCAAATTCTTTTTCTACTATATTTTCAAGTCTATCAAATAAACCTTTATCTATAAATGAATTGAAAAATTTCATTTCTTCTTCTGCGTTTTCCATTACATATTTGATTATAAACTTCATCATGTCTTCTGCGAGCTCCATATTGTCATTTAAATCTGCAAATGCCATCTCAGGTTCTATCATCCAAAACTCTGCAGCATGCCTAGTTGTGTTTGAATTTTCTGCCCTAAATGTAGGTCCAAATGTATATATGTCCCTATAGGCATGGGCAAAGGCTTCTCCTTGCAATTGACCAGTCACTGTAAGGCCTACTTTTTCAGTAAAGAAATCCTTTGAATAGTCTATTTGACCATCTTCCTTTAGAGGTGTGTTTTTTATATCCAATGTAGTTACCCCAAACATTTCTCCTGCTCCCTCTGCATCAGATGCTGTGATTATTGGAGTATGTACATATACAAAGTCTCTATCGTTAAAAAATTTGTGTATGGCATATGAAAGTACAGATCTAACCCTAAATACTGCATTAAATGTGTTTGCCCTCGGTCTTAAATGGGCAATAGTTCTCATGTACTCAAAGGTATGTCTCTTCTTTTGTAGAGGATAATCAGATGATGACATTCCCTCCACTTCAATGTTTTCAGCTTTTATCTCAAAAGCTTGTTTTGCTCCTTCTGTAGCTACAAGTTTTCCTCTAACTATAATAGCAGAACTGATAGGAAGCCTGCCTATTTCCTTAAAGTTATCTAAGTTTTCTTCTATTACTATTTGTAAATTGTGAAAAAAAGTACCATCATTTAATTCTATAAAACCGAATTTCTTAGATGTCCTTGAAGTTCTTATCCAACCTTCTATTTCTAATGTTTGGTCTAGGTATTTATCTGTATTTTTGTAAATTTCTTTTATTGTCGTTTTCATAAATTTCCTTCCTTCCATAGAGTTTATTTAAAATAATATAAAAAAACATAAAAAAACCTTCATCCAAAAGGACGAAAGTTTATCTTCCGCGGTACCACCCTAATTGCTAATAGCCACTCTACACGTATTGTGCTTGCATGATAAGGGTATGATGCCCTCTAATTCTACTCTCAAAAGATTTCGATTAGAAACTCAAGGATGTTCTTCAGTAAAAGTATAGTGCCTATGTCTCACTGTCATAGACTCCCTTTGACTAAAACTTAAACTTACTTTTCCTATCGCAGTTGTTTCTTTATTCTATTTCATATCATTATAGTTACTTTGATCTTATTTGTCAACTATATTATTAGAAAATTCCTTCATTCTCTCTTTTATCGTCTTTTCATATCCATTTTCTGTTGGATAATAATATTTTCTATCCTTGAATTCATCTGGCAAGTACTGCTGACTTAATTTCCCATTTTCATAGTTATGAGGATTTTTATAGCCTATTCCATTGCCTAGATTTTTTGCACCTGCATAGTGTCCATCTTTGAGGTGGGTTGGTACATCTCCTATCTCTTTTTTCCTTATATCTTCTAAGGCCTTGTCTATTGCTAGATAAGATTTATTTGATTTGGCTGCAGTTGCCATATATATGGCTGCTTGTGAAAGCACTATCCTAGCCTCAGGCATTCCGATTACATTTACTGCATTAAATGCCGATACTGCTATATTGATTGCATTGGGATCTGCATTTCCTATGTCTTCTGAAGCAGATATTATTATTCTTCTGGCAATAAACTTGGGATCTTCTCCTGCATTTATCATTTTTGCCAGCCAGTAGAGTGTAGCATCTGGATCTGAGCCTCTGATGCTTTTGATAAAGGCTGATATGGTATTGAAGTGCTCATCTCCATCCTTGTCGTACTTGGCAGTTTTAATTTGAATGGATGATTTTATTGTATCAAGGTCGATATCTATCAGGCCTTTGCTGTTCTTTTCAGTTGAAAGCACTCCTATTTCAAGGGAGTTTAGAAGGGTTCTGGCATCACCTTCAGATATGGTGACCAGATAATCTCTTGCCTCTTCATCTATGTCTACTTTGTATTTTCCAAGTCCTCTTTCAGCATTTTCTAAGGCTCTTTCTATTAATTTATCCAAATCATTTCTATCAAGGGAATAAAGCTCTAAGACCATGACCCTTGATAGGAGCGCCTTATTTACTTCAAAATAAGGGTTTTCTGTAGTAGCTCCAATCAAAATTATGATTCCCTTCTCTACTGATGGAAGTAGTGCATCTTGTTGAGACTTGTTAAATCTATGGATCTCATCTATGAATAATATTGTTCTTTTATTGTTCATTTTAAGATTTTCTTCGGCCCTTGCCATTACTTCCCTTATGTCTTT
>JARICQ010000157.1 GCA_029264075.1 Tissierellaceae bacterium
TGGGTATAAGATTATTGTGATTAAAATAATAAATTATTGTACTAAGAATAAGTGAGAAAAGATAAATTATAAACACTGACAGTTATAAGAATAAGTGAGATAAGACAATGGAGTGAGAAAAATGTTAGAAGTATCTAGACCTGTTGTATATGAAATGGATTATGCAGTGGATGGATTGGATAAATTTAGTAAAAAATCAGTAAATTTCAGAAAGGATGATAGGAAATATTTTCTAGATTATCCGACAGTTTATATTATTAACAATGAACTTGAGAAGAAAAAGTATAATGTTTACATTGGAGAAACATCAAATATAAAGGCTAGGACAAAGCAGCATTTGATTGCAAATAAGATCAATGAAGAACTGTCAAAATCTTCGTCAGCCTCAATGTATATAATAGGCCATGAGTATTTCAATAAGTCATTAACTTTGGATATAGAAAATAAACTAATGCACTACCTGTCCACTGTTGAAGATGTTGATGTAGTATATAATAAACGAACCAACGAACAAAATAAATACTATACATCAGAATTTTTTGATGAGATATTTTCAGAAGTCTGGCAGGAATTGAGAAAGAAAAATAAAGATTTATTTCCTTTGAGGAGCATAATAGAGGATTCAGCACTATTTAAAGCATCGCCTTTTCATAAGTTGACGTCTGAACAGCTTGAAGCCAAAAGTAAGATATATACAAAAGCAGTTCAAGCTCTAGAAGAAGATAGGGTGGGAGAATTGGTCCTAGTAGCAGGCGAAGCCGGGTCAGGTAAAACTGTCTTGATGAGTAGTTTGTTCTATGACCTCAAAAAAGAAATATCGGGAGACATAAAAAATAAAGAGGATTTAAAAGTACATATGATTGTAAACCATGATGCCCAACTACTTGTCTATCAGCAAATTGCAAAAAAATTGGGACTGGCATCAAAAGAAGGCTTGGAAACAGTTGTAAAGCCAACTAGGTTTATTAATAATGTCACTAGTGATGATCCAGTAGATATTGCCATAATAGATGAGGCCCATCTACTATGGACTCAGGGTAAACAGGCCTATAGAGGAAAAAACCAACTACATGACCTTTTGGAAAGAGCCAAGGTAGTTATAGCGGTATTTGATGTAAATCAGATACTGACTACAGAACAATACTGGGAAAAGGATGAGTTAGAAAAGATTAAGGCCATGTCCAAGGAAAATGACAACTATATTTTCTTAACCAAGCAGATGAGAATAGAAGCAGAAGAACAAACTGTGGATTGGATTAGAAATTTAGTTGATAATCAAACAGTATTAAATATCCCAAAAGATGATATGGGATATGAAATCAAGGTATTTAAAGATCCAGAAAAAATGCATGAGGCAATCAAAGCAAAATCAAAGGACCAAACAAGAGGAATTTCTAGGATGGTAGCTACCTTTGATTGGGAATATGTGGATAGTCGAAAACCAGAAGACGATGACCATTGGAAGGTCAAGGTAGATGACTTTGAGATTCCCTGGAATTATCAATTGAAACCAGAAGATAGGTCAATAAAATATAGAAATATGTCCTGGGCTGAACAGCCCCATACTATCAATGAGGCTGGTTCTACTTATACAGTTCAAGGCTTTGATTTAAATACAGTAGCTGTTGTGATTGGACCATCTGTAAAATATAGGGATGGTAGGATAATTTTTGATAGGGAAGAAAGTCAGAATAAGAAGGCAAAACAACGTAGAACATTAAAAGATGGAAGTAAGGAATACTTATCAGATTTCTTATTGAAAAATGAATTAAATGTATTATTGACAAGAGGGGTATACGGACTCTATTTACATGCAGTAGATGATGAGTTGCAAGAAGCTTTGGAAAAAGCTCAAAGAGGAGAGTTAGAAAATGGATAAATTAATGAAAGAAGTGGATAGATTTAGGGATGAAAGAGACTGGAGGCAGTTTCATGGTGAGAAGGATCTGGCAGTATCTATATCGCTTGAAGCTGCAGAATTACTAGAATTATTCCAGTGGAATACCAGTGAAGAAACTGTAGAAAATAGTAGGGAAGATATAAAAGATGAACTAGCAGATGTTTTGATTTATTCCATGATGTTAGCATCTAATCTAGATTTCAACCTAGAAGAAATTATCTTAAATAAACTAGAAAAGAATAATGAGAAGTATCCAGTTGATGAGAGTAGAGGAAGTAAGAAAAAGTATAATGATTTGAAAGGAGAAAAATATGACAAAACTTAAAAAGAACACAGCAGCACCAGATTTCACAATTAAAGATGTTGATGGAGAAGAATTTAAATTTTCAGATTTTAAGGGAGATAAGAATTTATATATAGTACTTAATAGAGGTTTTGTTTGACCTTTTGCTAGAAAGCATATGATGCAGTTGCATCAAGATCAAGCTGAATTTGAAAAAAGAGATACACTATTAGTTGCAATAGGTCCAGAGAGCAAAGAAGATTTTAAAAAGTATTGGGAAGAAAATGAGCTGGACTTTTACGGAATACCAGATTCAGACCATAGGGTACTTGAACTCTACGGCCAGGAAGTTAAAATCTTAAAGATGGGAAGGATGCCTGCACAGATCCTAGTGGATAAGGAAGCTATAGTAAGATTTACAAATTATGGAAAGTCCATGAAGGATATTGCTGAAAATGAAGAAATACTTAAAATAATTGATGGTCTATAAAAAGAGATAAAAATAATCCAGGAGTGTG
>JARICQ010000169.1 GCA_029264075.1 Tissierellaceae bacterium
ATTATAGGAGGGGTATAAAGTGAAAAAAAATAAATTTATTATAGCTTTGATTATGTCACTGATATTTGTTCTTGCTCTTACGGGGTGTACTACAGACCAAGAAGAAGAAGTTAGCGAAACATTTCCAGACAAGCCAATAAAAATAATCAACTATGTTGCTGCAGGTGGCTGGATGGATGTAACTACAAGAAAGTTTACAGAAATAGCAGCCAAATATACTGATGAAACTTTTGTAATTGAAAACAGAACAGGTGCTGGTGGATTGGTAGCTCTTGACTTTGTTTTAGAACAACCGAATGATGGATATACAATTTTTGCAGGAACAACTTCAAACATTTCAACTGTAATCTCTGGAAAACATGATGCTGATAAATATATATGGGGACTTCAGTGGGTTTCTATGATAATGAGGGATCCAGAATGTGTCATCACAAACTCTAAAAATCCAATAGTTGAATTTGAGGATTTAATCAAGGATGCTGAAGATAGAGATGACAAACAAATCTGGGTGGGGCCATCTATAGGTGGATTTGATCATGTTATGGGACTAAAGGTATGGGATGCTTTTGAAATAGGAGAAAAAGTAGATTGGATTCCTTTCGAATCTGGACCACTTGCTATGAATGCCCTTCTTGGAGGTCAAGGACTAGCATATGTAGGTAATCCTAGAGATGTAGATGGAAGACCAGACCTATATATTGCAGCAGTTGCAAGTGAAGAAAGGTTGCCACAATATCCTGACGTACCTACTTTTGGTGAATTGGGACATCCTGAATTAGATAACGAACTAATGTGGAGAGGATTTGCTGTAAAAGATGGAACTCCAGATGAAGCAATAGAGTGGTTTAGAGATATAGTACAAAAAGTTACAGAGGATGAAGAATGGATAGAGTTTTTCTACGAATCAGCAATAGAAGTTACAAACTATGACCAAGAAGAATTTGAAGAAATAATTGAAAAGAACATTGAAGATCATATATTTTATTTAGAAAAATATGGCATGCTGTAAAATGATTAAAGCAGATAAATAATATTTTGAAATAAACAAAGATCCTTCTCTTTATAAACTTGAATATAATTTATTGGTTTTATAAAGAGAAGGATTTAACTTTCTAAAAAGAAAATAAAGGAGGGAATAGCAATGGAAATCAGTTCTTTTTTTGCTAATATGAAGCCCTACCAATTGATTTTGATCATAGTTTTTATTCAATCTATACTGGGTTTTATTATATGGAAGTCAAAATATCGTAATTATATAGGACAAATACTGGTCCCGACTACTATCTTAACTTTGGCACTTGTTTTTTATGTGATAACATATCAATTTCCCAATATGAGTGGGCTTTCATCAGGAACAACAGCAGCTACAGTGCCTAGACTTTGGATTGTTTTAATTCTACTATCCACCATTGTATATATGGTAGGCATAGCCAGAGGACGAGAAAAGGAAGACCCAGCTCTTGGTCGTATAGATATAGTAGGGCTTGTGATTGTACAATTAATTGTTAGTGTAATTTTATTTGAATATATAGGATACTATATATCTTCAGTTTTGTTTTTAGTTACTTGTATGTATTTGCTAGAATACAGAAAGATAAAAGTGATGGCTATTATCTCAGTTAGCTGGGTTGTATTCACTTATTTTATATTTTATAGAATCTTATATGTACCTCTTCCAATAGGGACAATACTAGAGTTTTTTATTTGATAAGACAAAGGAGAGTTGTTAGTTATGGAACTTTTAAATAGTTTGATTGAAGGTACAAGACCACTTATAGCAGTACAACCGCTTTTGCTTATTGTACTAGGTATTGTAAGCGGTATATTGGGCGGGGCAATGCCCGGGATTTCTCCTTCTATGGCAGTTGCTCTGTATCTGCCATTTACATTTGCTATGCCGCCATCCCTTGCCCTTGTTTTTTTATGTGCCATATACGTATCATCTAATTATGGTGGCTCAATCACAGCAATAACAATAAATACTCCAGGAACAGCATCTGCTGTAGTCACTTCTTTCGATGGCTATCCCCTAACCTTAAAGGGAAAGGCCGGGACAGCACTAGGCGTATCTTTAGTATCCTCAGTCATGGGAGGGCTGGTTGGTGCAGTTATTTTAATTATTTTTGCACTGCCACTTTCGAGGATTGCTCTAAACTTCTGGCCATCAGAGTACTTTGCTCTTGCTATTTTAGGACTGACTACTGTGGCTACCTTGGGTGGATCAAATTGGAAGAAAGCTTCAATTACAGTACTATTTGGGCTCCTATTAAATACTGTAGGACTAGATCCTATTACTGGAGTAAGCAGATATACTTTTGGAGTTATTCGCTTGTTTGATGGATTTACTTTTGTACCTGCTTTGATAGGATTATTTGCACTTAGTGAAGTTTTTACTCAGATAGAACTTTATAAATTTAAAAAAGAAAAAAGTACAGATGAAAAAATAGATTTTATTTGGCCTTCAATAGTTGACTATTGGAAGCTCAAGTGGACAATGCTAAGATCAGCTGTGATAGGTACTGTCATAGGCATACTACCTGGTGCAGGAGGTACCATAGCTTCATTTATTTCATATGATATAGAAAAGAGAATCAGTAAAAATCCAGAATCATTTGGTAAGGGAAGTAAACAGGGAGTTGCGGCAGCTGAAGCTTCAAACAGTAGCTCGGTAGGTGGAGCACTTGTTCCACTACTTACACTAGGTATTCCAGGTAGTGCTACTACAGCTGTACTTATAGGCGCATTGATGATTCACGATCTCCAACCTGGACCAGAACTTTTCGTAAAAAGTCCAGAAGTGGTCTATGGAATTTTTGGAAGTCTTTTTATCACCAACTTTCTCCTGCTTTTTATAGGACTCTTGGGCAGTAGACTTTGGGTTAAGGTAACTCTTATACCTAAAAATATCCTATACCCAGTTATCTTTGTCTTTTCTATAGTAGGAAGTTTTTCAGTAAAGTATTCTACATTTGATATATGGACTTGTTTGGCCTTTGGAGTCATAGGCTGGGTTTTGAAAAGATATAAATTCCCACTTGCTCCTATTGTTTTAGGGCTTGTACTTGGAAGAATGGCAGAAATGAACTTTAGACAAGCTGTAATGTTTGGCGGATACTCAATATTTTTCCAAAGACCATTGACACTAATTCTGCTATTTATATCTCTTCTTTCAATACTATATCCAATCTACCAATCTAGAAAAAGCAAGAAAGAGGAAAATGTTAGTTAAATAACAGATTAAAAGACATTAGAAGGGACTTTAATATGATATCTTCTATAGAAATTATTTTAAGAATATTTATATCTGCTGCTATAGGCGGATTAATAGGAATAGAAAGAGAAGTTCACAATAGACCGGCAGGCCTAAGAACCCATGTTTTGGTAACAGTTGGATCTTCTTTGATAATGCTCATATCTATTGATGGATTCAACTCTTTGGGACCAGAAGGACTAGGAGATCCTGCAAGACTTGCAGCTCAGGTAGTAAGTGGAATAGGGTTTTTAGGTGCTGGTACAATTATGAAGACAGGAAACACTATAAATGGTCTAACTACTGCAGCCAGTCTTTGGGTAAGTGCTGGAATAGGATTGGGTATAGGCGCAGGATATTATTTAGCCTCTGTAGCTACAGGGGCAATAGTACTTCTCACCTTGATGAGTTTGGGATCTTTGGAAAAGAAAGTTTTAAAAAGAAAATATACGAAATTTGAGATAGTATCTAGCAATAGACCTGGAATAATAGGGCAAATCGGAGTAGCATTTGGTAATCACAATATTTCTATCAAGGATATTGCTATTGTAAGCAATGAAGATAGTGATGAGGATGAAAATGGAATTATGGAGATTAGATTTACAGTGAAAACTCCTTCCAGCTATGATAGCTATAGTTTATATAAAGAGCTATACAATATATCTGGTATGGTAAGTATAATTTGTCAAGGAAAAAGAATAAGGAAAGAAAACAATTGAA
>JARICQ010000024.1 GCA_029264075.1 Tissierellaceae bacterium
AGATATTCTTCTTAGAAGTTCTGTATCAAAAGATATAGATATCATTATAGGTGAAGAAAACACTTACGCTCCTTTAAAAGATTGTAGTTTGATTACTACTACTTATACTCTTGGAGACAAGACTATAGGTAAAATAGGGGTAATAGGACCTACGAGAATGGAATATACTAGAGTGATCAACATATTAAAGCTTTTCTCTAAAAACATAACAGAATTAATAGATGTTTTGATTAAATCATAGATCTATACAATATATAAGAGGTGATTAAATGGCTAAGAAAAAAGAAAAACAAGAGGATGAACTTATAGAAGATGAGGATAAGGAAATATATGAAAACTCAGAAGAAAGTGAAACTCTCTTAAATGAAGAATTAAAGAAAAAAGAATATGAACTAAAAGAATTAGGAACTCAATTTATACGCCTTCAAGCTGATTTTGAAAATTTTAGAAAGCGTACAGAGAAAGAAAGAAAAGACATTGTAAATTACGCATTAGAAGATTTTATATGTACTCTTCTTCCAGTAGTGGATAATTTTGAAAATGCAATGAAAGTTGAAGAAAAAGAGATGGAGTCATTCTACAAGGGTATAGAACTTATAAGCAAACAACTTAAAGATGCCCTACACTCAAATGGTGTAAATGAAATAGAATCACTTGGAAAAGAATTTGATCCAAATATACACCATGCTGTATTTATGGAAGAGAGTGAAGAATATGATTCAGGAAAAGTTATAGAGATCATTCAAAAAGGGTATATGTTAAAAGACAAAGTGATTAGACCAGCGATGGTGAAAGTTGCTAAATAAATAATTAGGAGGAAAATTTATGGCTAAGATAATAGGAATTGATTTAGGTACTACAAACTCAGCAGTAGCAGTAATGGAAGGTGGAGAGGCTACATTAATCCCAAATCTTGAGGGTAATAGAACTACTCCATCAATAGTAGCATTTACAAAAGATGGTGAAAGACTAGTAGGAGAAACTGCTAAAAGACAAGCAATTACAAACCCAGAAAGAACAATATCATCAATCAAGAGAAAAATGGGTTCAGATTTCAAAGTGGATATAGATGGGAAGAACTATTCTCCAGAAGAAATATCTGCGATGATACTTCAAAAGATTAAATCAGATGTTGAAAGTTATTTAGGAGAAACAGTTACAGAAGCTGTAATTACCGTTCCAGCTTATTTTACTGATAGTCAAAGACAAGCTACAAAAGATGCTGGTCAAATAGCTGGGCTTGATGTTAAAAGAATTATTAATGAGCCTACAGCTGCAGCTCTAGCATATGGTTTAGATAAAGTAGAAGGGCAGCACAAGATAATGGTATTTGACCTTGGTGGAGGTACGTTTGATGTGTCTATACTTGAGCTAGGAGATGGAGTGTTTGAAGTATTATCTACTAGAGGTAACAATACTCTTGGTGGAGATGACTTTGATGAGCTCATAGTTGACTTTATAGCAGAAGACTTTAAAAAAGAAAATGGTGTTGATTTAAGAAAAGACAAGATGAGTCTTCAAAGACTTAGAGAAGCAGCTGAAAAAGCTAAAAAAGAACTTTCTTCAACTATGTCAACTAATGTCAACCTACCATTTATTACAGCTACACAATCAGGACCATTACATTTAAATATAGATATTACAAGAGCTAAGTTCAATGATCTTACATCTCATTTAGTAGATAAGACTTTAGGACCTGTTAAAGAAGCATTAAAAGATGCTGGTCTTGAGGCTTCAGAGGTTGAAAAGATATTATTAGTAGGAGGATCTACTAGAATACCTGCAGTACAAGATGCAGTTAAAAACTTAATTGGAAAAGAACCACAAAAAGATATCAACCCAGATGAAAGTGTTGCTATAGGAGCAGCTATTCAAGGCGGAGTACTATCAGGAGAAGTAAAAGATCTATTACTTCTAGATGTTACACCTCTATCTCTAGGTATTGAAACTCTTGGTGGTGTGACTACGAGATTAATTGAGAGAAACACAACTATTCCAACTAAGAAAAGTCAAACATTTACAACAGCTGCAGACAATCAAACATCTGTAGATATTCATGTTCTACAAGGTGAGAGAGAAATGGCAAATGACAATACTACTCTAGGAAGATTCCAATTAACAGGAATACCTTCAGCACGTAGAGGAGTTCCTCAAATAGAAGTGACATTTGATATAGATGCAAATGGTATAGTAAATGTAAGTGCAAAAGATTTAGGCACAGGTAAAGAACAAAAGATTACTATAACATCATCTACAAAACTTTCAGACGAAGATATAGAGAAAAAAGTAAGGGAAGCAGAGAGCTTTGCAGAAGAAGATAAAAAGAAAAAAGAAGCTATTGAAATAAGAAACAATGCAGACTCAATAGTTTATCAAACTGAAAAAACTTTAAAAGATTTAGAGGGCAAAATATCAGAAGATGAAAAATCAACAGTTGAGACTAAATTAGAAGAGCTTAAGAAATCACTTGAAGGTGAAGACAATGAAGATATCAAAGAAAAAACTGATGCTTTAACAGAAGCCTTCTATGCTATTTCAGAAAAGATGTATGATCAAGGTGAAGCAGGAGAAGGAACAGGAACAGAAGAGCAAGATGATGATGTAGTAGATGCTGATTATGAAGTAGTAGACGAAGATGAAGACGAAAAATAAAATTAGACAATAAAAAAATAAATTAAACTTGAGCTAAATCCTTTGATTTAGCTCTTAAGTTTGGTATAATAGTTAAGATTTATATTAAAAGGTTGGTGAAAAGATGTCAAAGAGGGACTATTACGAGGTCTTAAAGGTAGAAAGAGATGCTGGTGCTGAAGAGATAAAGAGATCCTACAGAAAAAAAGCTAAAAAGTATCATCCTGATTTAAATCCAGATGATCATGAGGCAGAAATAAACTTTAAAGAAGTAAACGAAGCTTACGAAGTACTAGGTAATTCTGATAAAAGATCTAGATATGATAGATATGGTCATGCAGGAGTAGATCCACAGGCAGGTGGAGGTGGAGGATTTAGTGACTTTGGAGGATTTGGATTTGATGTAGAAGATATATTTGATATATTTACAGGTGGATCATCTAGGAGGAGAAGTGGACCAGTCCGAGGTTCCGATCTAAGATATGATTTAAATCTAGAATTTAAAGAAGCAGTATTTGGAGTAGAAAAAGAAATCCAAGTAAGAAAAGCTGAGAATTGCAATATATGTGATGGTACAGGTGCCAAACCTGGTACATCGAAAAGTACCTGCTCAAATTGTGATGGCAGGGGAGAAGTTAGGTATGCTCAGCAAACTCCATTTGGTAATATGGTAAGGACTGCTACATGCGACGTATGTGAGGGTAGTGGAGAAATAATAGAATCCAAATGTGAAAACTGTGGAGGAAGCGGAAGAGAGATTAGATCTAAAAAGATTTCAGTTAAAGTTCCAGGTGGAGTAGATACAGGTTCAGTTATCTCTATAAGAGGTGAAGGTGAAGCTGGAGAGAAAGGTGGACCTAGTGGAGATTTGTTTATATATATAGATGTAGAATCAGACCCTGTATTTACAAGATCACAAAACAATATATATGTGGATGTCCCTATTTCATTTACAGAGGCAACTTTGGGTGCAGAGATACAAGTTCCAACTCTTGAAGGTGAAGAAAATTATAGTATAGATCCAGGAACTCAAACAGGAACTGAATTTAAATTTCGAAACTTAGGAGTTCCATATTTAAGAAGAAAAGGAAGAGGAGATTTATTTTTTACTGTCCAAGTTAAAGTGCCTACTGAACTTACAGAAAAACAAAAGGAATTATTACTTGACTTTGCAAATGAAACAGGAGAAAAATACGAAAAAAACAAGAAAGGTTTCTTTGAGAGAGTCAAAGATGTCTTCCATTAAAAACAATCACCATGGTGGTTGTTTTTTTAGAATAAAATAGTGTATAATTGGGTAATAGTTGAAAAAGGATGTGGTATTGTGAACTGGACTGAAGTGCAAATAAAAACAGTTTCTAAAAATGAAGATTTGATATCAAATATATTATATGATGTAGGTGCAGCAGGGCTTGTGATAGAGGACCCCAATGACATATTAGAGCTTGAACAATTTGAAATCAATTGGGATTTTATAGATTCAAATCTTATTGATTTGCTGGAAGATGAAGTTGTAATCAAGGCATATTTTCCAGATGACGAATATTTAGATGAGATTATATCTAATATAAAAAACCAAATAAAGAGAAGTTCCTTTATTGATGACAAAGATATTCAAATCACATTAACTCTTTTAGATGACAATGATTGGGCAGAAGCATGGAAGGAGCATTATAAACCATTTAAGATTGGTCCCAATATATTGATCAAAC
>JARICQ010000032.1 GCA_029264075.1 Tissierellaceae bacterium
AGTTAAATGGAGAACAAGTCTATGCAATATCTGATAGGTCGATCATAATTAATGTACTGTCAAGTGTTAAAAATCAAACCCTATCTAAAATACTAGGAGCAATGGATGCTGATAAGGCTTCAAAGATCACGAGCTTATTGGCACAGCCAGAAAAGAAATTTGAAGGAGGTGAATAAGATGAATATGAAATCTAATAGTATACTACTTTCCAAAGAATTATCCTTTAGAAGAGAAGAAAAAACTTTTAATATAAACAAAAATACAAAAAAAGATATCAGCTTTAAAGAAAAAATAGACTCATTTGCTAAAAATGAAAATAAAGATAAGAGCTATGACTCGAAAGCCAATGAGAAGTCTAAGCTGGACAAGTCAAAGGGACCAGACCAGACCAAAATCAAGAAAAACAATAAAGAAGATAAGGAAATTAAAAAGGAAAACATAAAAGAATCAGATGAAGGATTAATAAATCAGGAAAGCCTGGAAAAGCAAGATTCGAATATACAAGCCTATTTGCTATCTTTATTGGATAACAAGATAAAAGCAGATGAAGTAACAGATCAAGAACCTTTAAACTCGATGGATATGAATCTTGATTTAAAAGATCCAGACCTAGCTTTAGTTGAACAAACAGGTGGAAAAGAGCTCCTAAATGAGCTAAAAGAAAGCAGTTCTCAAGTCATTGCTGATAAGGTGGATTTAAAGACTGAGGTTAAACCTGAGGAAACAGATGAAAATCTTGAAGGAAGAATTGTCCTATCAAGAGAAGATGGCAAGAAAGTCTTAATAGAAGATATGAATCCACTAGAAAAAGAAAATGAATCTTTAGATAAGATCCTTGGAAAATCAGTATTAGCAATTGAAGAAGATAGTGGAGAAACTGTCGAAAATATTGAAACTCAGAGAATAGATAAGAATGATGAGATAGAAGTAAAACTATCAGGCGAATCTATAAAGTCTAAAGAAAGCACAGAAAAGCTTGATCTCAAAGCAGAAGAATTAATTACTGACAAAACTAAAGTTGAGATAAATGACAAATCATTTCTAGTAGATGAAAAACAAGAAACAAACACAGTTAAAAACCCTGAGCAAAATATTGAAAAGTCAGAGTCAATAGATATGAAAAAAAACATTCAGGAAATAGCAGAGAAAATGAGATTTACTATTAATAATCAAAAGAATTTAATCAAGATAAACTTAAAGCCTAAATCATTAGGTGAATTAACTATGGAAATAGAACTAGTGAAGAATGTTTTGACTGCAAAAATAATGGTTGATAATGAGAAAACAAAACAACTAATTCAAGACAATTTATATCAATTGAAAGATGAGATAAAAGATACAGCCCTTGAAATCAAATCATTTGAAGTTTTTGTAGGAAGTGGGAATGATTTTTCAAAACACTCTAGGGGACAATTTAACTTCAATCAATTTAACAAAAAAAATAAAAACAATGAAAACTTAAAGAAAGCATTAAAGAAAAGTGAAAGTATAGACTACATGGAGTCACCCATAGCAAATGATGGTTCAAATCAATACCTAGAAGGATCTCTAAACTTATTAGCCTAAATAATTTCAAAAAGAGGAGGAGATATATATGGAAATAAATAACAATTTTAAAGAGTATATTTATGAATTTGGAGAAAAAGAAAATCAAAATGTAAATAAGCAAAAGAACGACGACTTAGATAAAGATGCTTTTTTAAGACTTTTGACTACACAGCTTTCAAATCAAGACCCACTAAATCCTATAGAGGATAGAGAGTTTATAGCACAACTTGCACAGTTTAGCTCCCTTGAACAGATGACTACTATGAACAAAAACCTTGAAAAACAGTCAGCAGAAATGATAGAATCAATGGAAAACATAAATTTAAATCAAATCAAAGCTAATGTTGAGATCTTAAAACAGTTAACTGCAATATCAAAAGCCATAGGCGCATATGGTGGTGAAGATAGTAAAATAGATTCAAACGATAAAATAGAATCAGAGTTAATGGAAGATACAAATTCAAACTTAAATGAAAGCATAGTTGAAGAAAATAAAAATGTAGAAGAGACAGTTGTAATAGAAGAATAACAAACAATAATAATGAGGCTGATAATATGAATAAACTAGATATAAATAAACTCGAAAATCATTTGATTAAAGTAGATAAAAGAATCAATCTTAATCGAACACAAGCCAATAAAGACTTTGAAAAAGTATTAAATAAGATTGAGAACAATAGCAACAAAATCAAATTTTCAAAACATGCTTCTAAAAGATTAGACAGTAGAAATATTGATATGACAAAGGGAGAAATAGGAAGGCTAGAAGATGCCTTTACAAAAGCAGAAAAAAGCGGTGTTAAAAATGCTCTTATAATGATAGACAACAAGGCTTTTATAGCAAATATCAAAAGTAAGACAGTCGTGACAACATTTGAAAAAGAAAGCTTAAAAGAAAATGTATTTACAAATATAGATGGAGCAGTAATTATATAGCTGGACCTTTACAATAGGAAGCTATCTAAGCCTGACTGATAGACGGCTTAAAACTGCAAAATAAAAAATGGAGGAATTAATTATGATGAGGTCAATGTACTCAGCGGTATCAGGTCTGAGAATACATCAAAGTAAAATGGATACAATAGGAAACAATATAGCAAATGTAAACACTATAGGTTTTAAGAAAGGTCAGGTTACCTTTCAAGAGGTCTTTAGCCAAGTCGTTAGAGGTGCTAGCGCACCTAGTGGTGGCAAGGGTGGAACAAACCCCCAACAGATTGGAATGGGGGCTGCTACAGGCTCTATAAA
>JARICQ010000034.1 GCA_029264075.1 Tissierellaceae bacterium
GAGATGACAGGTATGTTCATTCAAGTTCAGGCATCAACGGGGTAAATATAAACAGTCTGAATCCAGTACATTCAGATTACAAAAAAGATCTTGCTGAAACCATTACTGGAGTGGGAACAATATTTTAATTAGACAAGTGACTAGCCCCTTTGCTCTGTTTTGAAAAAGTTTCTTGATTCAAATAATTTTAATTCATGGAGGTATTTTGTTGTTAAAAGAAAAAATGCTAGAATTAATAGGGAATAGAAAGGATCATATAGGGCTAATAGTAAAAAACTTAGATAAAGATGAGTGGATCTTGAAGTTAAATGAGAATAAAACATTTCAATCTGCAAGCATAATAAAAATCCCCGTAATGATTGAAGCCTTAAGACAAGTTGAAGAGGGCAAATATTCCCTAGATCAAATGATAGAAATAAATGATAGGGATAAAGTGGCATTTAGTATGATAAGAGAACTAAATGTTTGGGAGTACTCAATTTTAGACCTAATAACACTAATGATAATCATAAGTGACAATACAGCTACTAATATTTTGATAGATCTTTTAGGATATGATAGCATAAATAGCTTAATGGAAAGTTTAAATCTTAGGCATACAAAACTAAGAAGAAAAATGATGGATTTCAAAGCTATAGAGGAAGCTAGAACAAATACAACTAGGCCAATTGATATGGCTAAGATACTTGAAAAACTATATAGAGGTGAAATTCTAAGTGAGGAAAACTCTAAACTAGCAATTGACATAATGAAAAGACAATGGCATAGGGATACTATTCAAAGATATTTGTCAGAAGATATTGAAATAGCTAATAAGACAGGATCATTAGATGGACTAAATCATGATATTGGCATAGTGTACACTGAAAAAGTTACTTATATGATAGGTATATTTATAGAAAATGGAGTGGACAGTCTAGCAAATAAAAGGTTGATAGGAAATATATCAAAGCTAGTCTATGATTATTTTCAGTGAAATAATAAAACAAGGTCAATAATTTAAGTTTTAAATTATTGACCTTGTCTCTATACTACAATAGTCTTGAATAGTACTCAACGACTAATTGATCATCTATTTCTATTGGTATTTCTTCGCGTTCTGGTTGTTTTGTTAGTTTACCTGACATAGAGTCTTGATGCTTTTCTAAATAAGGATAGGAGTTTAAGAAAGCTCTTTCGAAGTTTTCTTTAAACAATTCTACCTCCTTAGATCTTTCTCTAAGACCTACAGTATCTCCAACTTCTAATAAATAAGAAGGAATATTTACTTTGCCGCCATTTACTCTTATATGTCCATGAACTACCATTTGTCTAGCTTGCCTAATAGAAGAGGCTAAGCCCAGTCTATAAACTATATTGTCTAGCCTAGTTTCTAATCTTTTGACTAGAGCGCGACCAGTTTGTTCATCTGATTTTTTTGCTTGCTTTACATATTTTACAAATTGCTTTTCCATCACTCCGTAGTACTCTCTAAGTCTTTGCTTTTCGAGTAGCTGCCTACCGTATTCAGTGAGTTTTTTATCTGCTCTACTCGTTCCTTTTGTGGCCCTATTCATTGCTTTAGGATGTCCACATACATTAAGTCCCAATCTTCTAGATTTTTTAAATCTAGGGCCCATCATTTTAGCCAATATTATCATCTCCATAAAAAATTTGCCGCGATAAATTTTCAGCCAAGAATAATATATCATAAAAGAGGTAAAATGTAAATGATAATTGTTATCATAATATATTTTTTTAAAATCTTTTACATGCAGAGTAATAAGTATTCAAAAAATAGGATTTAAATGATATAGTGTAGATAGTAAGATTAGTAGATGTCTTAATATTTAGCTTGTTTAGCTACTCTAAGTATAATATAATGAATTTATTAATATTAGCAAGGGAGATTTGAATGGAAGAAAACACTCTTGAAGACAAGCAAATAAAAAAGAGAATAGTGTCTATGATCCTACCTATTACAATAGAAAATATACTGCAGATGACAGCAGGATTAGTCCTTATGGCAATGATAGGAAGAATAAACCCCATAGCAGTAGGTTCTATTGGTATAGCTATGGTAATCTACAAGATAGTATGGGCTGTCTTTAAGGGTATAGGAACGGGAGCTTCGGTACTTGTCGCCCAGTCATATGGTGGGGATAAACTCTTAAAAGTAAAATCTGTTGCGGAGCAGGCTTTTATGGTTACTCTTGTTTTATCAGTACTATTCCAGCAATTGATCTATTGGACTGCTGGATCCTTATTAAAAGTATTTAACCCTACTGAGGATTTGCTCATCAATGGTACAATTTACTTGAAGACCATATCTTGGTCATTTCCAGCTTTGGCAATCATTATCTTGGTTGCGGGAGTATTACAAGGCATGGGAAATGCAAAAACCCCAATGGTAGCTGTTGGGATTTTAAATGTAATTAATATTAGTTTTGGATATATATTTATATTTGTTATGGAAATGGGGTTAAAGGGAGCAGGATACGCCTACAATATTGCCTATCTATCTGCTGCTATTTTTGGAATTATAATGTTATTTGGTAAAAGAGGCATACTAACAAGCATAGGTGGAAGATTTTCTTTTAAATTTAATCGAAAAGAATCTTTAACTATAGTTAGATTTGGACTTCCGACTTCATTTGAAACTGCATTTTGGCAGATGTCATCTATATTCATTACTCGTGCAATACTTACATATGGAGAAATAGCCTACGCTGCCTATCAGCTTGGGCTACAGGCAGAATCTATATCATACATGCCTGCAACAGGATTTGGAATAGCTGCAACTACATTTACAGGACAAGCCTTGGGTGGAAAAGACAAGGAGATAGGAAGAAAATATCTAAGACAGTTAATCAAAATAACCATTGTAATCACTATATTTGCAGCTGGAGCCCTTATATTTATACCCAAGCAAATAATGGCCTTGCTTACAAACGACCTAGAAGTTATTCAAATAGGTGCAGTCTATTTACTAGTAATGGGTATTACTCAGCTGCCACAAAATATTTCAGGAGTATTAAATGGTGCGCTTAGAGGAGCAGGATATGTAAAGATACCTATGATTAATGCAGGAATAGGGCTTTGGCTTATCAGAGTTCCATTTGTACTTTCTATGGCATTTATATTTAAAGCAGATATAATATGGATATGGGTAGGAATAGGGCTTGATATGTGTTTTAGACTTGCTTTTTCATATATTTACTTTAAAAAGAGAAATATATTTGATAGTAAGCTGGTTGAATATTAAAAGGAGATGATGTATTGAAGGATATAGAAATAGCAAAAAAGATATTAGAAGAAGAAAACCAAAGGATAGTAGTAGTAAAAGACGGACTAATAGTTTTTAAAAGTAAAGATAGGGGTATCAAACCTATGTATTACTTGGCTAAAAATATGAAAGGAGATATAAGAGACAATTCACTAGCTGATAGGGTTATAGGAAAAGGAGCAGCCATTCTTTGCGAATATTTGGAGATAAAACATCTATATACGGATCTTATATCAGAAAATGCCATTAATATTTTAGAAAAGGGTAAAATTGAATATGAATACAGGGAAAAATGTAATTATATAAAAAATAGAGACAAAACTGACTATTGCCCAATAGAAAAAAGATCCTTAGATACAGAAGATCCTAAGGTCTTACTAGGAAGAATAGAGAAGTTTTTAGATTCATTGAAATAATTAAAAGTAGAGAGGAGAGATAAAATGTATAGAAGAAATTATGGGAAGAGAGTAGTCATAGCAGGTTTTCTACTAGCAATTGGAGTAATTGTGCCTTATTTATTTCATACATCAACGATACCAGGTACAGTTTTTCTACCTATGCATATACCAGTTTTATTGGGAGGGTTTTTACTTCCACCACATTTAGCTTTTATGCTAGGGGCACTTACGCCAATTTTAAACAGCCTTGTAAGTGGTATGCCACCAATTTTTCCAATGGCACTTATAATGACTGTAGAATTAGGATTTTATGGTCTGATTACATCACTGCTTTATAGAAAATTAAAGGCTCCATCTATCTTAACACTTCTTATATCTATGTTAGTTGGTAGAATAATGGCAGGTGTAATGGTATTTTTACTTGCGATTTTTTTCTCAGGAGATTTGGCACCAGCATTTTTAGATCCTATAGCCTTTATTAGTGCAGGAGTAGTTACGGGACTTCCGGGAATAATTATACAGCTTATACTTATACCGATATTAGTTTACAGTATAATGAGATATACAACCATAGACTTAGATTAAATTTAAGGAGTTGGAAAAATGAGTATTTTAATAAAGAATATAGGTCTTTTTCCTATGGATGGAAAAGATGAATGGATTGAAAACACAAATATTTATATTCAAGAGAATAAAATAATTCACATAGGTGAATTTAGAGAAGATATAGAGGTAGAGAGAGAAATAGATGGGAAAAACAAAGTAGCTATGCCAGGACTTGTAAATTCGCACACCCATATTGGAATGAGCCTTCTTAGAAATCTTGCAGATGATTTGCCGCTTCATGATTGGCTGACAAAAAAGATATGGCCAACAGAGGCAAAATTAAATGGAGAAGATGTATATTGGGGCTCTCTTTTGAGCATGGTAGAAATGATAGAAAGTGGAACTACATCCTTCTGTGACATGTACTTTTTTATGGATAGAGTGGCTGAAGCCCTTAAAGAATCAGGAATGAGAGGAGTACTTACTAGAGGGCTTATAGAAGAACAAGGTGAGTCTCAAAACAAGCTGGATGAAACTAGAAAACTATTCAAAGATTGGCATGGAAGGGCAGATGGAAGAATAAAGGTAATGGTAGCTCCACATGCACCTTATACATGTAGTCCAAATTTTTTAAAGCAAACTATGGATCTTGCTAAGGAGCTAAATACAGGAATTCATATACATTTATCAGAAACTAAAAAAGAGTTAGAAGATAGTCTAAAAGAACATGGCAAAACCCCAATAGAGCATGTAAATGACTTGGGACTATTAGATTTTCATACTATAGGAGCACATTGCGTTCATGTAAATGATGATGATATAAAGATAATAAAGGAAAAAGGTCTATTTCCAGTAAACAATCCAACAAGCAACTTAAAGCTTGCAAGTGGCTTTGCTCCAGTGGATGCAATGTTAAAGGCTGGTATTCCAGTAGCACTAGGAACTGATGGCTCTTCAAGCAACAATAATCTAAATATGTTTGAAGAAATACACCTAGCTTCTATAATAAACAAAGCAGTTACAGGAGATGCTGTATCAGTTCCAGCTATAAAAGCACTTGAAATGGCTACTATAAATGGAGCCAGGGCTCTGGACTGGGAAGATGAAATAGGTTCAATTGAACTAGGGAAGAAGGCAGATTTAATCCTCATAGACACAGACAAGTCTCACTTTTATCCTCACCACAATCAAATATCAGCCTTAGCCTATTCAACACAGGGCTCAGATGTAGATACGGTCATAGTTAATGGAAAGATACTAATGGAAAATAGAATTATAAGGACTCTTGATGTAGAAAAAATTAAATATATGGCTGAAAAAAGAGCACAAGATTTAATAAGTAGATAAGGTAAAAACAAAGGCTAAGTAGCTCTCTGGAGTAGAGATTACTTGGCTTTTTTTATATTATATAATATTTTGAGGAAAAACAACTATTTTTACTTATAAGTAGGTTAAGTGGAATTTAAAGGTAAATCAATAATGAATTCACTACCCTCACCATAGACACTATTTACTCCTATCTCTCCATCATGGGCTTTAATAATTGACTTTGCTATAGATAGTCCAAGTCCACTTCCACCTGTTTCCTTACTTCTAGACTCATCTGCCCTGTAAAATCTATCAAAAATAAAGGGTAGATGCTCTTCCCTTATACCTATTCCATTGTCCATTACCCTTATAGTGATTCTGTCTTTGGTAAAGATTTTAAGAGATATAGAAATTTTACCATTTTCATCTAGATATTTAATTGAGTTTTCTAAAATGTTATACATTACTTGCTTTATCTTATCCCTATCCATATAAACATTGATATCATCTTCTATATTTTGTGCAATAGAAATATTATTTTTTCTTAATCTAGGAGTAAAGCTTATAATTATATTATTTATATCCTCTGAAAGATTGAAGGTAGTTTTATTCAATGATATTGAATCTTCATCTAGATTAAAAGAATCTTTGAGGTCATCTACAAGAGTTGCAAGTCTATTTATTTCATTCATCAGGATAGATAAATGTTCAGGACTAGCTTCCCATAATCCATCCATTATAGCTTCTATATGGCTTTTTAAAGTTGATATTGGAGTTCTGAGTTCATGTGAAATATTAGAGGCATATTTCTTTCTTATATCA
>JARICQ010000129.1 GCA_029264075.1 Tissierellaceae bacterium
GTCCTATGGCAAGTACTTTTGCACCCTTTGCTTCTTCATCCAATATCTCTGTAGTCTCAGTTAAGGTCTTGCCCCATAGATGTTCCGCATCCCTTATTTCTACACTATCATCATCTACATATAGGTAAACTGGCTTGTCAGCCTTTCCTTCAAATATTACCAAATCATAGCCTGTAGCCTTGAATTTAGGTCCCCACTGGCCACCTGAATTTGCTATTGCTATGGTTCCTGTTAGAGGTGATTTTGTGATTACCATATATCTACCAGATGTCGGCAGTGGTGCTCCTGTAAGCCCACCTGTAGCTACTATCAATTTATTTTCTTCACTAAAGGGGTCTACATTTGCTGGTACTTCATCCATCATTATCTTAACTCCAAGCCCTCTTGATCCCAGATACTTTTTAGCCACTTCAAAATCTAAATCCTCTGCCTTGTAAGTTCTATCTGTTAAATTAACCCTTAGTATCTTACCCATATAACCATACATAATAAAAGCCTCCTTTTTTTATATCTTTATCTCTATCCATAATACAATGCAATAAAGAGGCCAATATTAGATTATTGAGTTAATTTATAATAATATAATAGGAATATCTTGTAAATTTAGTCTGACTTAAAATTAGTAGCCCTATATGCCCTTGACTAGGCTATTAGATTTAAAAAATAATTTTGAAAATATAAGGTAAAACAAAAAATAATTTAAAGTGAAAGCTCTAGTCTAGAGAATCTTTATATAAATTTTAATTTTTATCTTTTACCCGCTCTATTATTTATCTATCAATCGCTCCAAATGATTACAAAAGGTCTATTTTAGAGCAATGTTTTTTTAGCATAAAGTATCAATCAACTTGAGATATCATCCTAAAATTAATTTTATCAACTATTATTTAATGCTTGAGATTATTCATTCTATAAAAAACTAGCCTAAATCAAACTTATCCATCTTTCTATAGAGGGTATTTCTTGCTATTTCAAGTTCGCTTGCTGTCAATGTTATATTGTAGTCGTTTTTCTCTAGCATATAGCTTATATGGTTTTTTTCTATTTCTTCTAGTGCATATACCCTAGCTCTTTTTTCAGCTGAAATATCATTATCCTCTTGGAAGGATTTAAAATCTTCTTGTTTCTCATTCCCTTGTTGGAAGTTCTGACTTATCTTCCTATCTTCTAAAGCAAGAGCATTTTCAAGATCTCTTTCCTCCCTGTAGCTATCAATTATCTCTTCGGGAATATACTCTAAATTTATCAGTAGCTCTACTAGGTTTTCTAATTCTCTTACATTGCCTGGCCAATCATAAGCTAAGAGTATTTCCATTTCATCATTTGATATCTCTACTTTTCTTTTATTTAAGCTCTTAGATAATTTTTCCATGAAAAATTCTACTAGGGCTGGTAATTTCAAGGGGAGTACATTTAGTCTGTAGAATAAATCATCTCTAAAGTTTCCATCCCTAACTTCTTTCATCAGATCCTTGTTACTTGCTGCTATTATCCTAACATCTACATAGTTTTGCTCTACAGAACCCACCCTAGAAACTATGCCTTCTTCAAGAACCCTCAATAGCCTAGTTTGTAAGTCTAGGGGCATTTCTCCAATTTCATCTAAAAATATGGTCCCCTTGTCTGCAATTTCAAACTTACCAGCCTGTCCTTGTTTTCTCGCCCCCGTAAAGGCGCCACCTTCATAGCCAAAGAGCTCTGACTCTATAAGGCTAGCTGGTATAGCAGCTGCATTTATAGCTATAAATGGCATTTCCCCTCTACTGCTATAGTTGTGGATGGACTGGGCAAATATTTCTTTTCCAGTACCTGTTTCTCCTGTTATAAGGACTGTTGACTTTGAATCAGAGATTTTCTTTGCAAATTCTATAGTCCTTTGAAATATTTCACTCCTATATATTATCTTGTCAAAGGAATAGATAGCAAGATTTGTTTGGATTCTAGCTGCCTGCTTTCTCTCTTTTTTTTGATCGCTAAAGAGATACAATATATCTGGCTCTTTATTGGCTCTTTCTATATAGTCCATGGATAGGGTGAATCTGAGCTTGTTTGTTTTTGACCTTACATATACTTCGCGGTCTTCAAATTCATTTTCATCTTCTAATATATTTTTCAAGCTCTTAAAATCTTCTAAGATTCTATCCATGCTTAAATTGTCAAGCTTACTCCATTTGTAGCCAAACATATCTAAAAACTTCTTATTTACATTTTTAACTCTTCCCTTATTGTCTGATATTGCTATCCCCATGGGTATATTTTTAATTATTTCATCTACTCTATCAAAGCTCAAATTTTCACCACCTAACTTTAGAATACTAACTTGAATACTATATCTATTAAATACTAGATAAAGATTACTTGGCCTGTATTTTCAAATTCATATCCGCCTAACTCCCTTACCCTATCTTGAAAGTCATCTGACCTCAAGATATCTATAAACTGGACTACTCTTTCATCACTTAGTTTTTCCTTTTCAACCAGGAAATCATAGTCTTCAAAGGTAAGAGGCTTAAAATCAAGATCCAATGCCCTAGCTGCTGAGTAAATGCCAAGACCTAGGCTTGCGCTTCCAGTCTTGACAGCTGTAGCAACTGCCATGTGAGTTGAAAGTTCTCTACTGTATCCCTCTATATCTTCTGGATTTATCCCTTCAATTTTAAGATGATAGTCAAGTAGGACCCTAGTACCAGCCCCTCTTTGTCTATTTACATAGACTATACCATCTCTTGTTAAATCCTTAAAATCATTTATGTCTTCTGGATTCCCCCTTTTAACTATAAATCCCTGCTGCCTTTTAACTCCCTTTATCAGGGCCATCTCCTTATCCTTGAAATACTTGTCCACATAGGATTTGTTATATTCTCCTGTATCTTCGTCTAAGAGGTGGATAGGAGATATATGGCATTCTCCTCTCTTCATAGCTAGTATCCCTCCCATGCTTCCAACATGTCCTGATGTGAGGCTCATCATGTCTCCTAGTATATCCATAATCAAATCGTGGCTGCCTATGGATACAAGGGTTTCCTTTATCTTGTTTAGGGGTTTTAAAAGTTCTACCTTTACCCTATCTCCCGCATCTACACCTTCTACATTTCTAGGTATTATGGCTATTCCATCTGCCTTTACTAGACTCATAGTCACTCCAGCCCCACTTGCTAGTGGAGTTGCGACTAATTTTCCATCTACATATCCCAGATTGACACGCACTAGTTCTCTATTTTTAAGAGAAGAAACCATTTTCTTTGAGAGACTAGCTTCTACTGTTTCTTTTCTCTCTTCCTCTAGGCCAAAGTATTTTTCTATAAGCGGCTTTACGAATACATGGAAGACAAGATATGATGAGACTGGATATCCAGGTATTCCAATGACAGGCTTGTCATTTATGATTCCAAGAATAGTTGGCTTGCCTGGTTTCATTGCCACCCCATGGATAAATACCCTTCCAAGTTCTCTTATTATCTTAACTGTATAGTCTTCTGTACCAGCCGATGAGCCTGCATTGATTAGCAGCATATCATTTTCATCTGTCGCCTTTAAAATAGTATCTTTTAATATCTGGTAATCATCTTTCACTGGAGCATATCTATTTGGAATAGCTCCAAGGATATTTATTTCATTTTCAAACACCCTAGAATTTGAGTCTATTATCTTGCCATCTTCTAGGTCAGATATCTTTTCAATTATCTCACTTCCTGTTGGAAGTATTCCTATTCTTGGCCTTTTATATACTTCTACACTTTCTACTCCGCCAGATAAAAGAGCTCCTATATCTATTGGCCTTATCCTGTGATGGGAGGCTAGGATCATCTCTGTAGCTACTATATCCTCTCCAATCTGCCTTACATGCTGCCAAGGATAGCTAGATTTTAGTATTTGAATTTGACCATCTCCAAGATCTATCACGTCTTCTATCATGATTACCGAATCATATGGTTCCCTTATTTGCTTGCCAGTATTTATATATAAAAAATCTTCTCCCTCTCTAATGGTCTTAGGTGAGCTTTCTGTTGCCCCCCTTGTTGTAGATGACTTTACCTGTATACCATCCATAGCTGCTGAGTTGTAGTTTGGAGAGGAAACTTTGGCATTTATGGCCTTAAATGTAATCCTGCCCAAACTGTCCAAGACATCTAGCTTTTCACTTTCATGTTTAATGGATACTTCCTTGTAATATTCACGCTTGGCCTTTTCTATCTCTATATTATCTATATAAATATCTCTCATGATTCTACCTCCTAAAGTAAGTATACCCTTCTCTCTTCACCCTTATATATGCCCTCTTCATGCATTTCCAATATTATATATCCCTGGGATTTTGATAGTAGGCTTATCATCCCTGATTTTCCAAAAGTTGGCTCAGCATAATATCTGCCGTCCCTTAATTCGAGTTTTACCATCTGATAGCTTGTTTTCCCAGGTGAGGATGGGAAATTAAAATCCATCACTGCATCTACAGAGCTCTCTATCTCCCTTGTTCCAAGTTTACTATTTATATAATCTTTTAGGAATGCATTGAATACAACTATAGAAGATACGGGATGGCCTGGAAGTCCTATTATCAACTTTCCCTCTCCCTCACCCATTATGGTAGGTTTACCAGGCTTGATGGACAAGCCATGAACAAAGACCCCGTCCCCATCAAAAGACTCTATTACCTTGTGGGTATAGTCTCTTGTCCCCACAGAACTTCCTCCAGATATGAGGACTATATCTGAAATCCTTAAGGCTTCCTCTAGCCCTGATCTCAATAGCTCATAGTCATCTTTTATTATAGAAGAGCCAGAAACTTCTCCTCCTATATCAGTGATTAGACTTTTCAAGGTGTAGTTGTTTATGTCTCTTATCTTGCCAGTTTCCAGTTTTTCATCTATGTCTATTATTTCATCACCTGTAGATATTGTATAAATCCTTGGTTTTTTATATACCCTTATCTTCCGAATGCCAAGGGCTGCTAGTACTCCTATCTCTTCTGTAGATATCCTTCTTCCCCTCTCAAGTACAAGCTCACCTAGGCCTATATCGTCAGCCTTGTAGACTATGTTTTCACCTACAGCCACAGCCTTGTTGATTAGAAGGGTCTCCTCATCCATTTTCTCTGTGTTTTCTATCATTATCATGGCATCTGCAGATTTTGGCAGCATGCCACCAGTTGGAACATATAGGCTTTCTCCTGATTTTATATCTAGCCTTGCCTCTTCTCCCATCCTGACTTCTCCAATTATATCCAAGATGCTTGGAATGCTGTCACTGGCTCCGTGACTATCCGATGCTCTTATGGCGTATCCATCAACAGTTGACCGATTAAATTCGGGAACATTTATATCAGATACTATATCTTCTGCCAGGATCCTATTTTTTATAATATCTATATCTACTTCTTCTACTCTAAACTTGTAGTCTGAAAAACGCTCCAATAGTAGTTTTTTAGCTTCTTCCACCGAAAGCACATTGAAAAACTCCATCCTATCACCTTACCTTTCCCTTTACTTATATTATACACCTTTTCCAAGGGTCTAAGCATATTAAAATTTGCCCTATAGCCTCCTTCTATGAACTAGCCTAGATATTGTATCTACATATTTTCTATGATAGTATAATATCTAAATGAGGGAAAAGATCTTCATGGATTAAGTCCCTATAGAAGAAGGACAAAATAAAATAAATTAAAAACAAGGTGGTAATCAAATGGAAAAAGGATATATTCAAGTTTACACAGGAAATGGCAAGGGAAAGACTACAGCGGCACTAGGCCTATCACTAAGAGCAGTTTGTGCAGGGAAAAAAGTTCATTTCGGACAATTTGTCAAGGGCATGGACTATAGTGAGCTTAAGGCTGTAGAATATCTTCCAAACTTTACTATAGCCCAATACGGAAGGGACTGCTTTATATTTAATAATCCCACAGATGAGGATATAAGGGTTGCCTGTAAGGGACTTAAGGAGATTGAAAAAATTCTTCAAGATGATATTCACGATGTCGTAGTTTTAGATGAATTAAATATAGCCCTTCACTACAGATTGTTTTCCTTGGAAGATGTGATGGAGGTTTTGGCTAAAAGAAAAAGGGACAAGGAGATAATCATCACGGGAAGATACGCTCCAGATGAAATAATAGAAATGGCAGATCTTGTAACTGAAATGAAAGAAGTCAAACACTATTATAAGAAGGGTGTAATGGCAAGGAAGGGTATAGAATCTTAAAAAGTTTATATCTAAAGCAATCGGGTATATGTTCTTTAGAAATCAAAAAATAGGAGGAATTGAAATGAAGAAAACTATTAAGGGTTTTATCTTGGGAGCTATCATCAC
>JARICQ010000147.1 GCA_029264075.1 Tissierellaceae bacterium
GGAATTATTCCAGGCAGTATTTCGACTATATTAGGTCGGTTCGTCTTTAGAGAATCCAATGCATTTTCAAGTGACTTGCTATCAGATACAAATAGTCTTTGTATAGTGAAGACTCCCATATCCTTACTGAGCCTGATTAGATTTTGCTTGGAAGTAATGATCCCGTCTGGGCAGATGTTTTTTACTATATATTCAAGGCCCCAGGTGTCCTTAGAAAACCCATCTATAGAATCCACATATATATACAAGCCCTTGTTTTTTTCACGAACTCTATTTGACACTTCCTTTAGATTGAATATATTTCCAGTGAGTAAAAATATAATCTCGCATTTAGAATCTAATGCATTATCTAATTTATCTAGATTATATACAGATGCTATGATAGGATTTCTAGCAACTCTTTCGTAAAAGTCATTCATCTTTACACCTCAATTTATTGTGTTTTTATTTTTAATGAGATTTAATTTTTGTGCTTTGGTAAGTTTTTTTATTCTATATTCTCTTCTTTGAGCATCAATTTTATTTGAAAAACTCTCTAAGTGTGCAATTCTGATAGGAGTTCTGCCTCTGGTGTATTTTGCACCCTTGCCACTGTTATGAGTTTTCGTTCTAGCGAGTATATTTGTAGTCCAACCAGTATATAGGGTATCATCACTGCAAATCAAAATATATACATATGACAATTTAATATTCTTCATATTCATCAAAATCCTCTAGTGTTTCTCTTACAACACTAGATACAACATCGTAAGTAAATCCTTTTCTTTGCAAAAATCCTGATAACTTTCTATAAACATCTCTTTTTCTATCATTTTTATAGGATGAGATTTTTTTAGAGGAGAGCTTTCTGGCCATAGCCAATTGATCATCCCTATCTACTATCAAGGCTTGATCTATTATATCTCTTGAAACCCCCTTAACCATCAAATCATATCTTATTCTCTCAGGTCCATATTTATTTAAATTTGTCTTGTCATTTACAAAAGATTTGGCAAAGGAGAGATCATCTATATATCCATTCTCCTTGCAATATTCAATTGCAGCTTCAATATTATCTTCAGTATATCCTTTTCTTTGCATTGATATTCTAAGTTCTTTTTCAGATCTTGCACGATAACTTAAGCGATTTAAACAGTAGTGGAGAGTTTTGTTTTTTTCCTCAGCCATGAGTATGTCCTGGATAAATTCATCACTTACTTCCATACCTTTTTGAAGGCCATATTTTACTAGGATATCTTCATGGATACCCAGAGAAAAGTTATCATCGACATATACATTGTATCTGGCTTTTTTCTTTTGAGCTGTAATCTTAGTTATTTTCATCTAATCACCTTTATATAAATTTTAGCTTCAAGTCTATTTTATCAGATTTGCCTAAAAGATAAAAGCTATAAACATAAATATGTACACTATATGAACTTTGTGGTAACATATTTATGTAGCTAATACTTTGGAAGGTGATTAAATGTATAATATTTTGGCGATTTTTTTAAAATATGTCTTTATAATTATAATTTATCTCTTTATATTTAGCATTATACGGATGATATATTTAGATATAAGAGGTATGAGGGGTGTAGTACTTGAGAATGCAGCTTATTTAAAGCTTATAAATAGGAGCGATACTCTCTCATTTAAAATAAAGGAGTATTATACAATAGATGATGGTATAATACTTGGTAGGCATAGGAATAATGATATAGTAGTCAAAGATCCCTTTATATCTAAAAAACACTTTCAAATTGTAAAAGATGAAAATGAATATTTTTTAGAAGATATGGGATCTGCGAATGGAACATTTTTAAATAAATCGAGACTAGTTGATATTGCAAAACTTGAAAATGGAGACATTGTAAGAGTAGGACAAATACAATTTTTATTTGTTAATAGAAAATAGGTGAAAAAATGATAAGAAACATATTTAAGGTCAAAAAAAACTCTCCAAGAAATTTACTTTTTATATTTGGTATACTCTCCCTATCTCTTTTATTTGTGTATCAGGGGGAAGATATAGACAGATATACAATCATGACAGGTATAGGCTTAGTATTTACAATATATATTTCAAACTATATATTGGGCAGGCTCTCCAGTGGAGACAACTATATATTTTTAATAGTTACCATGCTGATATCGATAGGGGTTGTGATGATATATAGAATAGATGCAGAGCTTGGAGTCAAGCAGCTCATTTGGACATCTATAGGAATAGCTATATTCTTTGCATCCTATTTGATCATGAGATATATAAGAGGATGGGATAGGTGGATTTATCTTTATATAGCAGCTACATACATAGGTTTTTTTGCTACCTTTATCTTTGGAGTTAGAAGAGGTGGTGCTATTAACTGGATACAGATAGGAAACATTACTATTCAGCCAAGTGAAATTATAAAGCTTACAATTATATTTATATTGGCATCGTTTTTTTCCAGAAGAGATGAATTTGGAAAGATTAAATATAGTTCATATTATTTGATGGCTGTGATGTACTCATTTATATTGCTTTCATTTCTCCAAAGGGATCTTGGAACAGCCTTGGTATTCTATATAGTATTCTTTTTAATACAGTTTATCTATGAAGAGAATAGAAAGCTTATACTCTACAATTTAGGCCTTTTTACTGTAAGTGGAGCCTTAGGATATTTGGCATTTGATCATGTAAAGATTAGATTTCAGTCTTGGTTAAATCCTTGGGAATATATAGAAAGGCAAGGCTATCAGATAACCCAGTCTCTTTTTGCAATAGCTGAGGGTGGATTTTTTGGGAAAGGACTAGGTCTTGGAAATCCAGACTTTATACCTGTTGTTTATACGGATTTTATATTTTCTGCTATATGTGAAGAAATGGGTATATTTACAGGTATTGGGATAATCATGCTCTTTATGATACTGGTATACAGAGGTTTTAAAATAGCCATAGGTCAGGAGAATAATTTTTATAGGATTTTAGCAATAGGAATAAGTAGCTTATTTGGAGTGCAGAGCTTTATTATATTAGCTGGAGTATTGAAGATGATACCACTTACAGGGATTACACTTCCATTTGTAAGCTATGGAGGAAGCTCAATGATATCGAGTTTTATAGCTCTTGGGATACTTCAGGCTTGTTCAGAAGAAATATATCTAAAGGATGATAATAGTGATGACCAAGGAATCTAAGAGAATAATAATAGTGCTTGTAGCTATGTGTATGATGTTTATAAGCCTGATAGTTTATATAAGCTATTTTCAAATATTTAAAGCTGAAGGCATCAAATATAATAGCTATAACAAAAGACTGTGGATAGATGAAGAAAAGACACTGAGAGGTTCGATATTTGACAGGAATGGTAAGCTCTTAGTTTATAGTGAGAAAAATGAAGAAAGCCAGCTTAGGCACTACAAGTATGGAAGGCTCTATAGTCATGTAATTGGATATAGCTATAGAGAATATGGTAAGACAGGTCTTGAGCTAAAGTACAACAATGACTTGCTTGATATAAGTGTAAACCAGGCAATCAATGAATTTAAAAACATGGTCTCTGAAAAGAGTATTGGAAATGATTTGCAGCTTACCATAGATCACGGCCTTCAAGAAAAAGCTAGAAATCTATTAGATGGCAAAAAAGGATCAGTGATTGCAATGAATCCATCTACTGGAGAAGTATATGCAATGGTTAGCTTACCAGACTTTGACGCGGATAATCTTAGAAATGACTGGAAAACTATATCTGAAAATCCAGAAAGCCCTCTCTTAAATAGAGCAACTCAGGGATTATATCAACCAGGTTCAATATTTAAATTGATACCAGCCATAGCCCTGATTGAAGATGAAAGTATAGATAAAACATATAACTGTGTAGGGAAAACTGTTATAGATGGGTATACTATTAGAGATTACAATGAAAAAGGTCACGGGGAGATTTCTCTTCCCCAAGCACTCGCTCTTTCATGTAATACTTATTTTGCAGAGAAGTCAATTTTAATAGGAAAAGACAAGATGGGTGAAGTAGCTGAAAGATTTAAAATAAACAAGTCAATAGACTTTGATTTGCCACTGAAGACATCAAAATTTCCATATAAAGACAGTATTGGAGAAACAGAAATAGCAGCTGCAGCTATAGGCCAGGGCAAGGTGGAAGTTACCCCTTTAAATATGCTCTTAATAGCATCTACTATAGCAAATGATGGAGAGATGTCTAAGCCAAAGATTGCCAAGAGTATAATGACGGCTGATGGAGAAGTTAAAAGAACAATAGACCCCATAATAATTGACAGGCCAATAGATAGGATTACAGCCAATAGATTAAAGGAGAATATGGTAGATGTAGTCAATAGCGGTACTGGAAAAGCGGCAGCTATCTCTGGTCTGGAAGTGGCAGGTAAAACAGGAACAGCAGAGAATAGTTCAGGCAATAGCCATGCCTGGTTTCTTGGATTTGCTCCTGCAGATGATCCAAGAGTAGCTGTAGTAGTACTATTGGAAGAGGAGGGAAGCACCGGGGGAAAGGCAGCAGCACCTATAGCAAGAGACATCATGAAATATGCAATAGATAATATAAAAAACTAGGAGGTTTATTATGTCAGATAAGAAGGAAATAATGGAAAGAGAAGATATTTCAAAAGAAAATAAATGGGACTTGGAATCAATGTATGCAGATATTGAAGAGTGGAATGAGTCCTATGATAGGGCAAAAAAGTTAGCAGTAGAATTTGAAAAACATAAAGATAGAGTAGTATCAAGCAGCAAAGAATTATTAGATACCTTAAAAGACCAGGACGAACTATATAGATTAGTCACTAATTTATATTCATATGCTCATATGAAATTAGATGAGGATACTAGAAAAACAAGTTCTCAGGAGCTTTCTGATAGGGGACTTGGTCTATATGTGGAAGTAGAAGACAGGACTTCTTTTGTAACTCCTGAGATACTAAGCCTTGATGAAGAGAGGATTGAAGAATATTTTGTAGAGGAGCCTAAGCTTAAGCTTTACAAAAAATATATTGGAGACATTATAAGACAAAAAGAACATGTGCTTTCTCCTAGAGAAGAGTCAATACTAGCTCAAATGGGAGAAATTGGAAATTCACCTGAGAAAATATTTTCAATGCTAAATAATGCAGATATAAAATTCCCTACAATTAAAGATGAAGATGGAAAAGATATAGAAATCACCCACGGTAACTTTATACCTCTTATGGAATCAGATGATAGAGATCTAAGGATTAGAGCATTTAAAGCTCTATACACGACTTACAATAGCTTTAAAAATACATTTGCAGCTTCATTGGATGGTGAATTAAAAAAGAATATATTTAATGCGAATATAAGAAACTACTCTTCAACTAGAGAAGCGTCTTTAGATCAAAACAATATAGATTTATCTGTCTATGACAATCTGATAGAATCTGTACACGAAAATCTAGATACCATGCATAAATATATGGATATAAGAAAAAGAGCACTTGGCCTTGAAGACCTTCATATGTACGACTTATATACTCCAATCGTTAAAGATGTTGACATGAAGATATCATTTGAAGAAGGGGTAGAAACTATCAAAAAAGCACTGCTTCCCCTTGGAAATGAATATATGGATGTAGTAGAAGAAGGATTTAGTTCTAGGTGGATAGATGTATATGAAAATAGAGGCAAAAGATCAGGCGCTTATTCAAGTGGATCATATGATTCAAAGCCTTTTATTCTCTTAAATTATCATAATACATTAGATAATATGTTTACTACAGCTCATGAGCTTGGACATTCAATACACAGTTATTTTACAAGAAAAAGTCAGCCATTTATATATGGAAACTATTCAATATTCGTAGCAGAGGTAGCTTCAACAGCTAATGAGGCCCTTCTAATGGATTATATGCTAAAGAATACTGAGGATAAAAATGAAAAACTTTATCTTTTAAACCACTATCTAGAAAGCTTTAGAGGGACTGTATTTAGGCAGACAATGTTTGCAGAGTTTGAAATGAAGATAAATGAACATATAGAAGCTGGTGGAGCTTTAACTGCTGAATATCTATCAGAGACATATAAGGATTTAAATAAGATATACTATGGTCCAAATGTGATAGTGGATGATGAAATTGCCATAGAATGGGCTAGGATACCTCATTTTTACTACAATTATTATGTATTCCAATATGCAACAGGATATTCTGCAGCAGTGGCTCTATCCCAGTCTATACTGAAAGAGGGTAAGGCTGCTGTAAATAGATATATAAATTTCTTAAAGAGTGGTAGCTCAGATTATCCTCTCAATGTATTAAAAACAGCAGGAGTAGATATGACTACAAAAGAACCTGTAGACAATGCTATGAAATTATTTAAAGACCTAGTAGATCAAATGGATGAATTGATATAAACTAGGAAGGGAAATTACAATAAATATAAAGAAAAAACAGAAGGCCCAAACCTTCTGTTTTTCTATAGGAACTTGCTTTTTAAATTATTCCAGTACATATCTTTGTCAAAGTTTAGTTTGTTTAAGATCTTTTCAGACATCTTTAAATCTATGCTCTGTATATTGTTATAGGTAAATTCCATTCCATCACTTATGAGAAGTGTTGAATTGGTATATCTAAACTCAGGCTTTATGGAGATGATAATATCTCCAGGAATTATAGCACTATTGGGTAGAGATCTAAAGGCCTTAGAGCTAATAGGAGATAGGGGGGTGAGCTGAAGAGTCTTGAGTGAAGGATATACTATACTTCCACCGCTTGAAAAGTTGTAG
>JARICQ010000162.1 GCA_029264075.1 Tissierellaceae bacterium
GCACTTCCATTGATGATAGGTGTTATATCTGGTACTTATTCTTCAATATTTATAGCATCACCATTTTTATATGAAATAACAAATTACAAAATAAAAACTGCTAAATAGCAGTTTTTATTTTGTAATAAGGGGTAAATATTAGAAAACAGATTAAAGAGGAGTGGTTTAATTGGAAAAAGGATTTATACTTAGCTTGATATTTGCAGCAATAGTAGCCATATTTGCATTAAATAATAGTGATGTAGTATTGATAAACTTATTTTTTACAAAGGTTGAAATTTCACAGGCAATAGTCATCTTAATATCAGCTATATTAGGAGCTGTAGTTGCAGCAATCTTTTCAGGGGTTAGAAGCTTAAAATCTAGTAGAAAAGTTAAAAAAATAAATCAGGAAATAACAGAATTAAATGAAAGAAACAAAGAACTAGAAGATCTTGTAAAATCAAAAGACGCCCAAATAAAGACTATATCTAGAGAAGTCGTTGATTCTCCAGGAAAGGGAATCATAGGCAAGGAGCCTTCTAATATAAAGGATAAAGATATAATAGAAAAACAATAAACAGACTGCTCTTCAAATATTAACCTTGAGAACTAGAAATTAATCAATAAACATGATAGAATTTAGGTATTGGTCAATATCTAAATTCTATTTTATTGGAGTGAAATTATTGGAAAAATGGTTTATTAAAAATAGAAAAGGCAATATAGAAAAAACAATGAATGCACATGGAATATCTAAATTCTTATCAAAACTACTTATAAATAGAGGAATAAATGATTATAATCTAATTCAGAGTTATCTGAGTCCTGAATTTGACAAATTAAACCCTCCGCAAATGATGAAAGATATGGATAAGGGAGTAAATATAATAAGGAATAATATATTAAATAAAGAAAAAATAAGAATAGTTGGAGATTACGATGTAGATGGTGTAATATCTATATATAACCTATATAAGGGAATGAAAAGATGTGGTGGAGATGTCGATTATGTTGTGCCTGATAGAGTTGAGGATGGATATGGTATAAATGAAGAAATTGTTAAAAAAGCTAAATTTGATGGAATCTACACAATCATAACTTGTGACAATGGAATTGCTGCTATAGAAGCAGTTGAGCTTGCAAAAGAACTTGGAATGGCTGTGATCATAACTGACCATCACGACCTTCCCTTTACTAAAAATCTAGATGGCAAGATTGAATATATACATACTATGGCAGATGCAGTAATTAATCCCAAACAAGAGGAGTGTAGATACCCTTTTAAGTTACTCTGTGGAGCTGGAATAACATTTAAATTCATAGAAGATCTATATTCTAAGTTTAATATAAGCAGGGAAGAAGCATATAAGCTGATAGAGTATACGGCGATTGCTACAGTTTGTGATGTGGTTGATCTAATAGATGAAAACAGAATTATAGTAAAAAAGGGATTAGAGCTATTAAATAAGACTGAAAATGTTGGTCTGAAGGCACTTATCAGAGAATCTGGAATTGAAGGCAAGGAGATATCAGTCTATCATTTGGGATTTGTAATAGGGCCAAGTATCAATGCATCTGGAAGACTTGAATCAGCACTTCTTGCTATAGAATTGCTACTGAGTGAAGATGAAGATGAAGCGAATGAATTGGCAAAAAAACTTAGAATATTGAATGATGAAAGAAAAAACATGACAAATTCTGGGGTAGAAAAGATAATCGAGGTCATAGAGAATAGCCCGATTAAAGATGATAAGGTCTTAGTCGTCTATGAATCAAGCATACATGAGAGCATAGCGGGGATAATTGCTGGTCGAGTAAAAGATAAATTAAATAAACCAACCATTGTACTAACAGATGCAAAGGATGGGGTTAAGGGATCCGGTAGGTCTATTAAAGAGTACAATATGTTTGAAGAGTTATCTAAATGCAAGGATCTACTGAATAGATTTGGCGGACATCCAATGGCAGCTGGATTAAGTCTTGATTTATCAAAGATAGATAATTTAAGAAAGCGATTAAATGACTTGACAGAGCTGACAGAAGAAGATTTAATATCTAAAAAATATATTGACATGCAACTGCCCTTAGATTATATTAGTTTTAAGCTCATGGATGAATTGAGCATTTTAGAGCCTTTTGGTAAGGGAAATAACAAACCTTTATTTGGAGATAAAAATATAAGAGTCAAAAAAGGAACTATACTTGGTAAAAATAAAAATGTTCTTAAACTAGTACTGGAAAGTAAAAACAAGAAGAATATGGAAGGGCTTTTTTTTGGAGATATAAAGAGTTTTGAAAACTCGGTAAGAAAGGCCCACGGTGATAGTGGATTAGATAATCTTTATAGAGGGATAGATAGCAGGGTAGATCTAGATATACTATACTATCCATCTATAAATGAGTTTAGAGGCAATACAAACCTACAAGTTATTATTCAAAACTTTAGGGTAGGCAAACAATCGAATAATTAAAGAAGGTGAGACCAATGTTAGAGAAATTACTTTCAAAAATAGAGCAATATAATCCCTATGCTGATTTAGATTTGATAATCAAAGCATATCGTTTTGCTGAGCTGTCTCATGAAGGACAGTTCAGGAATTCAGGTGAGAAATTTTTTATTCATCCAGTGAATGTTGCTATCATATTGACAGAGTTAAATATGGATACTGCAACTATAATAGCAGGACTCCTTCATGACAGTATAGAAGATACACCAGTAACTCATGAAGATATATCTGAGAGATTTGGTATTGAAATAGCTGATTTAGTAGAGGGTGTTACAAAACTTAAGAAGCTACAATATATGACCAAGCAAGAAAATCAAGCTGAAAACTTGAGAAAAATGGTACTTGCAATGGCCAAGGATATACGTGTCATTATAGTAAAGCTTGCTGATAGGCTTCACAATATGAGAACCTTAGAGTATATGAGTGATGAGAAGAGAAAAGAAAAGGCAGTGGAAACCCTAGAAATTTATGCACCTCTAGCACACAGGCTTGGTATCTCTAAGATCAAATGGGAATTAGAAGACTTGTCACTTAGGTACTTAGACCCCGATAATTATTATGACTTAGTTGAAAGAGTTTCAAAGAGAAGGGGCGAAAGAGAAGAATATATAGAGTCTATCATAGCAACCTTAAAAGAAAAACTAGATGGAGTCGATATAGAAAATGATATTAGCGGTCGACCAAAGAATTTTTATAGTATATATAAAAAGATGGTCTATGAAAAAAAAGCCTTCGAACAAATTTTCGATCTTACAGCTATAAGAGTAATAGTTGAAGATATAAAAAATTGCTATGAAGTACTAGGTATAGTTCATAGCCTGTGGAAGCCTATACCAGGAAGATTTAAAGACTATATAGCCATGCCTAAACCGAATATGTACCAGTCTATACACACCACTGTAATAGGGCCAAGAGGAGAGACTTTTGAGGTGCAAATAAGAAGTTGGGAAATGCATAAAACTGCTGAGTTTGGTATAGCAGCCCACTGGAGATACAAAGAGGGATCAACCAAAGCTGACAATTTCGATGAAAAACTCACCTGGCTCAGACAGCTCTTAGAATGGCAGTCTGATTTAAATGACCCAAAGGATTTTATGGAGACTTTAAAGATTGATTTCTTTACAGATGAAGTATTTGTCTTTACACCTAGGGGAGATGTAATCAATCTTCCGGAGGGGTCTACACCTATTGATTTTGCATATAGGGTTCATAGTGAAGTAGGAGATAAATGCGTAGGAGCAAAAGTCGATGGACGTATGGTACCTCTCAATCACAAGCTTCAGAATGGGAATATTGTTGAAGTTATAACGTCAAAAAATAGTGGGCCAAGTAGAGACTGGCTTAAAATAGTTAAAAGCACTCAAGCAAGAAATAAAATAAGACAATATTTTAAAATCAAAGAAAAAGATGTAAATATTATAAGAGGAAGAGAAATGCTTGAAAAAGAGGTTAAAAGACTTGGTTATAAAGCTAGTGAACTTTTAAAAGAAGATTGGCTTAAGTCTGTTGTATCAAAGATGAGCATGAGCTCTGTCGAAGATCTTTATTCGGCCCTTGGATATGGTAGCGTCTCTCTTAGTCAAGTAATCCCTAAAATAAGAAATATATACAATAAGGAAAATGACATAACAGATGAAAAGATATTAGAAGAAGAAAAATCTAGACAAAGTCAAGTCAAAAAAGAAAAGAGTAAATTCTCTCAAGGAGTAAACATAAAAGGTTTAGATAATATAAAAATTAGATTTGCAAAATGTTGCAATCCAGTTCCTGGAGATAAGATCATAGGTTTCATCACCAAAGGAAGAGGAGTTGCTGTACACCGAACTGACTGTCCTAATATAAGCAGTTCAGAAAACACTGAAAGATTTATTGAAGTCCAATGGGACAATGGAAAAGATGCATCTTATCCTGCAGAAATTCAGGTTAAGGCAAGTGATAGATTTGGTTTGTTATCTGAGATAACAAAACAAATAACTGAAGCAGATATAGGGCTTATGGGACTGAATGCAAGGACAGATGATAAGGATAAAACAGCAATAATAAATCTAACACTTGAGATTAAAGATATAGAAGATTTAAGAAATTTAATGAAAAAAATAAAGAGAATAGAAAGCATTATAGATGTATACAGAGTGACTTCTTAGGAGTGATATTTTGAGAATAATTGTACAAAGAGTTAAAGAGGCTAGTGTAAGAGTAGACGATAGAGTAGTTGGATCTATTGATAAGGGGCTACTAGTATTTTTGGGAGTAGGGGCTCTAGATGATGAGAAAGACCTAGACTATATGTTTAACAAAGTTCTAGGTCTTAGGATTTTTCAAGATGAAGATGACAAGATGAATCTTTCTCTAGAAGATATAGATGGGGAACTTCTTGTAGTCTCTCAATTTACTCTTTACGGAGATGTAAGAAAAGGCAGAAGACCAAGTTTTACTGATTCAGCCTCTCCAGAAATGGGAGAGGAATTTTATGAAAAATTCACAGAAAAATGTAGAGAAAGTGGAGTAAAGGTAGAGACGGGAATATTTGGAGCAGATATGAAAGTAGATCTAACAAATGATGGACCTGTAACAATCATGCTGGACAGTAAAAAGACTTTTTAGGAGGTAGGGAATTGGAAATTATAAGACTTGCAGCTGGGATATACGCTGCTAATTGTTATATAGTATTTGATAGAAATACCATGGATGGCCTCGTAGTAGACCCAGGTGGAGATTCAGATGATATAATTAAAAAAGTAGAAGATGAAAAGATCAACATAGTAGGCATTGTACTCACCCACGGTCATGCAGATCATATTGGGGGATTAAAAGATTTAAAGGAAGAATTTGATGTCGATATAATGATACATGAAGAAGAAAGAGAGATGCTGATGGATAAAAATATAAATCTATCAAGTGTTATGGGAAGTGACAAGATAGAGATTGAGCCAGATAGACTTTTAAAAGATGGTGATGTCATAAAGGTTGGAGAAAAAGAATTGCTTGTAATCCATACTCCAGGCCACACAAAAGGTGGAATATGCTTAAAAACAGGTGATAGTATAATTACAGGAGATACTTTATTTCAAGCTTCTATAGGGAGGACAGACTTATATGGAGGAGACTTTGATACTATTATAGACTCTATCAAATCAAAGATAATGATATATGATGATAAGACCAGTATATTTCCAGGTCATGGGTCTCCTTCCAAAATAAAGTTTGAAAAGAAAAATAATCCATATATAAAATAAAATAATTAGGGGAAATAATGATATATCTATTAATAAAAAACCACAATCAAGAGTATAGTTTAAGTAATTTAATTAAAGTTTTTTTCCCAGATACTGAGATAAATATAATTGAAAAAATGGAAGCTTATCCAAACAAAGGAATT
>JARICQ010000005.1 GCA_029264075.1 Tissierellaceae bacterium
ACTGTTTGTTTTGCAAGATTATAGATGGAGACATACCAAGTGATCTTATATATGAAGATGAAAAAGTAATTGCATTTAATGATATAAACCCTCAAGCACCTGTTCATTTTTTAGTAATTCCAAGGGAACATATAAAATCTCTTGCAGAAATAGAAGAAAAACATAAAAGTCTTATCGGACATATCATATATGTAGTATCAAAATTAGCTTCAGAATATGGACTAGAAAATGGATATAGGCTGGTAAACAATGTAGGAAAACAAGGTGGTCAAACGGTAGATCACATTCATTTTCATGTACTTGGAAAGAGAGCTATGCAGTGGCCACCAGGCTAGATGGCTTGAAAAATATATAAATCTATCTAATAAAGTTGAAATGTATTCATATTTAAGGTATAATTAGTTAGTGCTATAGCCCTCAGGGAAATAGTATTGAAGTACTCTTGTAATTGAGAGGGGAGGGAAAATCAATGGCAGAAATCAAAGTAGGAGATAGTGAATCTTTAGAAAATGCTTTAAAGAGATTTAAAAGAGATTGTGCTCGTTCTGGTGTGATAGGAGAAGCTAGAAAGAGAAGACACTATGAAAAGCCAAGTGTAAAACGTAAAAAGAAATCTGAAGAGGCTAGAAGAAATAAAAATAAAAGAAGATAATTAGTGTTAGTTGCTAAAGTAAAAATGAAATTGAAATTCTTTTAAAATACTTACCAAAACAGCTAAAATAAGACTAGTTTGAAAAGATAGTTAAAAAAACTATTAGAGGCATAGATGCTAAATCTATGAAAGTTATTGAAATTATAATCAAAGCTGTAATGCCAGAAGTAAAGTTAAGACTGATGGTAAGGCAGTAAAAGAGGAGTAGAAAAGTTTTGAATTGACCTGGGCCTTGTCCCAGGTTTTGTTTTTCTATTAAATATCCAAATAAGTGTGAATTTATCTTTGATTGGGGTATAAAGTAAACGATAAACACAAATAAGTTTTAATAGGAGGAATTTGGATGAAAAATAGGAAGTTGATTTTTATAGTATTCATGATTATAACACTTGCGATTTCCAGCCTCAGTTTTGCTGAGACAAATGGCAATGTTTATGTGATTCCTATAGAAGGTGAGATTAATGCAGCCACCTATAAGTTTGTAAAAGATTCAATGGCTGATATTGATCCAAATACTACAGATGCGATCATATTTGATATAGATACTTTTGGAGGACTAGTAGATCAGGCGATCAATATAAAAGATTTAATTATATCATCACCTGTTCAAACAATATCTTATGTAAATAACAAGGCTATATCCGCAGGTGTGCTTATGACAATAGCATCTGAAAAAGTTGCAATGTCAAGTTCAGCTAACATAGGATCAGCTGAGACTATACCAAATGAAGAGAAGGTTTTATCTCTTTGGAGAGGTGTTTTAAGGGATACTGCCCAGTTAAGAGGTAGAGATGAGCAAATAATAGAAGCTATGGCAGATGTTGATATTGAGATTGAAGGAGTAGTAGAAAAAGGTAAGCTTCTCAATTTAACATCAGCTGAAGCCGAAAAGTATGAGATTTCAGATCTAACAGCTGATAGCTATGAGGAAATACTTGCAGGCTTTGATCTTCAGGGCTCGGAAATTGTAGAAATTGAAGAGAGTTTACAAGTTAAACTTGCAAAGTATATAGCAAACCCCTTTATAGCGAGTTTACTCCTTACACTAGGATTCGTAGGTCTAGTAGTTGAAATACTTACTCCTGGATTTGGTATTGGGGGTACAATAAGTATTATAGGATTTGGACTTTATTTTGGTGGAAATATAATAGCAGGTAATTCAAACTGGACATCACTTATCTTATTTGTTACAGGACTAATTTTACTTGTTGTAGAGATAATAGTACCTGGATTTGGCTTGCCCGGCATAGGAGGAATTTTATTTGTACTCGTGGGCATAGTACTTGCAGTAGACTCTGTAGCTACAGCACTTCTATCGCTTAGCATAGCTATAATCATAACTGCAATAGTCACAGTTGTTTTAGTCAAGTTAGGGTTTAAGAGTAAACTTATTGGAAGGGTGGTATTGCTGTCAAACCACACAAGTGAAAGAGGTTATCTATCTACAGACAGCATGTCCATATATTTAGATAAGCTAGGTACCACTCAAACAGAACTTCGCCCTACTGGGTTTATAGAAATAGAAGGAATCAGACTCGATGCATTATCTGAGGCTGGATATATTCCAAAAGACACAAAAGTAAAAGTAGTAAGGGTCGAAGGATCAAAAATATTTGTTAGGAGGGTTTAATTTATGGAAGGATTATTTTTACCAATAGGTATAGCAGTTGTAATAATTATATTGCTATTGCTTTTCTTTACATTCGTGCCTGTAGGACTTTGGGTAACGGCATTTTTCTCAGGGGTAAAGATTTCAATGGCAACACTTATAGGAATGAGACTTAGAAGGGTAGCACCAACTAGGATAGTAAATCCAATGATCAAGGCAACAAAAGCAGGACTTAATCTGCAGATTGATGAACTTGAGGCACATTTTTTAGCAGGTGGTAATGTAAACACCCTAGTAGATGCTTTGATTGCGGCTCAGAGGGCAAATATACCTTTAGAATTTGAAAGAGCAGCAGCAATAGATCTTGCAGGTAGAAATGTTCTTGAAGCAGTTCAGGTATCTGTAAATCCAAAGGTTATAGAGACACCAATAATAGCAGCAGTATCAAAAGATGGTATCGAAGTAATGGCAAAGGCAAGAGTTACTGTAAGAGCTAATATTGAAAGATTAGTCGGGGGAGCAGGGGAAGAAACTATAATAGCTAGGGTTGGTGAGGGTATAGTAACCACTGTAGGTAGTTCGGATTCTCACAAAAATGTACTTGAAAACCCAGATAGTATATCAAAAACTGTACTTGGAAAAGGACTAGACTCAGGAACAGCATTTGAAATACTGTCAATAGATATAGCGGATGTTGATATAGGGAGAAATATAGGAGCAAAGCTTCAAATGGACCAGGCCGAAGCTGATAAGAGAATAGCAGAGGCAAAGGCAGAAGAAAGAAGAGCAATGGCAGTAGCTAAAGAACAAGAAATGGTAGCAGAAGTACAATCCATGAAAGCTAAAGTAGTTGAAGCTGAGGCACAAGTACCACTAGCATTAGCTGCAGCACTTAGGGAAGGTAAGATTGGCGTAATGGATTATTATAATATGAAAAATATTTTAGCGGATACTGATATGAGAAATTCCATATCAAAGAGTACCGATGATGAAAACAAATAGAAGCAAGGAGGGATGAAATGTCCGGTCCTATACTGTTTTTTTTAGCTGTAGTAGTTATAGATTTAGTGTTGAAATCTGTAAGGGGCAAAAAAAATATTGAAAAAGAGAGAGAGAGAAGGACCACACCTTCTACTGCTAACTCCACTAGCAGCAAACCACAAGTAGATCAAAAAAGGTCTGGAGGCTCCCTAAGAGAGCTAAAGAAAATGCTAGAAGAGGAGTTTCAAAATCAAACTGGTGAAGGTAAGGGTCTAGAAAGAAAGCCCGAAACTTTAAGTCAGCCAGCAGAAAAAGATCTTCTTAAAAATCAAGATATATCTCGCAAGCAAACAAGAGAAGATTTAATCAAAAACCAGAAAGAAAAAGTTGATAAACACTCTGAACTTGAAAAAAACAGGAGACTTCAAAAAGATCAGATGCTTACAAGGGCAAGATTGAGTGACAGTCAAGTTACTTTGGCTTCACAGCATATAAATGGTAGGAAGATTGATGATTTTGATTTCTCTACAAAAAAGCCCTTGACCATAGAATTAGAGGAAAAAGAAAAAATGAAGGCGAGATCTAAATCAAGAAAGAAATTAAATATTAAAAAAGATATAGTAAAAGGTATAGTATACTCAGAAATACTGGGCAAACCAAAGAGTATGCAAAAGTAAAGGGCATAAAAAACATCTATAGAACTCTATAGATGTTTTTTATGCATGAAATTCTTTTTTCCTGAGTCTCGACTTACTTTATTGTAAAAAATGGAATTATATAATAAGATATGTTATTATTAGTTTTAATAGCTTTATACTTGAGATGATTTCAAGCTAATATTGCTATAGATTCCATTAATTTAAGAAATGAATAGGAGGAGTATTTTGAAAGAAAGTACAGAGAAAAAGATTATAGAAATTGAGGATTATATAGTAGTCAAAGAGATTTTTGGGAATTTTGATGAAAATATAAATATAATAAAAGATGAATTAAATATAGATATTATAATTAGAGAAAACAAGATAGAATTATATGGTGATGAGAAGTGGATAGATCTAGGCGAAAAACTCATATATAATTTAATTGAAATAATTAAAGAAAATAAAAAAATAAGCAAGCAGGACATTAGGCATTCAATTCAACTCTTAATCGAGGGAAATGGAGAATATGCAAAGGAACTTCTAAACAAAGTAGTATGTGTAACAGCATCAGGAAAAAGCATAAAACCTAAGACACTAGGGCAAAAGAGATATTTAGATGCTATAAATAAAAATGATATAGTGTTTGGGATTGGACCAGCAGGTACTGGGAAAACCTATCTTGCTGTTGCAATGGCTGTTCAAGCTATGAAAAACAATGAAGTAAATAGAATCATTATTACTAGACCTGCAGTAGAAGCAGGTGAAAGCTTAGGATTCCTACCAGGAGACTTGCAAGAAAAAGTAGATCCATACCTCAGACCCATATATGACGCATTATTTGATGTGCTTAGCCCTGAGATTTGTGCAAAATATATAGAAAGAGGTCTAATAGAAATAGCACCTCTTGCCTATATGAGAGGAAGAACTCTTGATTCTGCTTATGTCATACTTGATGAAGCACAGAACTCAACAAATGAACAGATGAAGATGTTCTTGACAAGACTTGGATTTGGATCAAAAGCAATAATAACAGGTGATATAACACAAATAGACCTTCCAAGAGGAAAACAATCAGGCCTAAAAGAAATCATCAATATACTAGATGGTGTAAGAGGGATTGATTTTATATTCTTAATGAAATCAGACATTGTAAGGCATCCACTTATCCAGAGAATAATATCTGCCTATGAAAGGCATGAAGAAAAAAACAGGAATGAGAGCCCACGAAAATGAAGATTTATATAGACAATAGACAAAACAAAATAGAGCTAAAAGATGATATTTATGATAAAATTAAGGATATTACAAGATCCGTACTAGTAGATGAATTAGATTCCTCAGACTATGAAATAAGCATTAGTTTTGTAGATAATGAGGAGATAAGATCCTTGAATAGAGAATATAGAAATATAGACAAAACTACGGACGTCCTTTCCTTTCCAATGGACCAAGACTTTGATATCCCAGGAATTGTACTTCTTGGAGATATAATCATATCCTTAGAGAGAGCGAAAGAACAGGCTGAAGAATTTTCTCATTCATTTGAGAGGGAGATATTTTACTTGCTTGTTCATAGTTTATATCACCTACTAGGATATGACCACATTGAGATGGAAGAAGAAAAAGAAATGAGAAAAAAAGAAAAATCTATGATGAAAAAATTAAAGATATTTAAAAAACCAAAGGGTGAATAGGCTTTATGAAAAAAAATTCTATAATTGAAAGCTTTAACTATGCTGTTACAGGAATTATAACAGCGCTAAAAAGTGAAAAGCATATGAGAGCCCACTATTTTATTGCTATAGGAGTTATATTTGCAAGTCTTTTTTTTGATTTTTCTAAATTAGAATTTCTAATACTCCTATTTTCAGTATCCCTCGTCCTGGTTGCAGAGATGCTAAATACAGCTCTTGAGAAGGCTATAGACATGATAACCAAGGATTACCATCCTCTTGCTAGAATAGCTAAGGATGTGGCTGCAGGAGCCGTCTTAATTGCTAGCATGAATTCATTAGTAGTTGCATATCTACTATTTTTCGAGAGATTGAATCAGACTGCTGATATATTGATAGTCAAGATAAGAAGGTCACCTATTCACTTAACATTTGTTGCTATATTTATAGTGGTCTTTTTAGTAATTGGATTCAAAGCCAAATTTCATAAGGGTAGAGGAACTCATTTCCAAGGAGGGGCAGTCAGCGGTCATGCTGCAATATCTTTTTGTATAGCTACAATCATAACTTTTATAGCAAACAATATGCTTGTCACTACCCTAAGTTTTCTACTTGCTGTTTTGGTTGCAGAAAGTAGAATAGAGGGAAAAATTCATAGTATTTCAGAAGCAGTTTTTGGTTCAATACTGGGTATCCTTATTGGAGTCTTGGTATTTCAATTTATGGCATAAGGAGACTAAAGATGGAATCTAAAATAAAAATAATATTACTGATGCTTTTAGTAGTAGTATTCTCCTTTGGATGTAAAGAAGAGAATACTGCAGAAGAAGAAAACTTATACGATAGAGAAATAGATTTAGAGGAAAAGATAGAGGAAGAAGTAGAATTAGTAGAAGAAAAAACAGGAATACCATCACCTATCAGTGGTCTATATGCATCAGAGGAAAAGGTGAACAGAAGACCTATTGCTATAATGTTTGACAATCATCCAAAAGCCAGATGGCAATCAGGCCTAAAGGATGCAGAAATAGTATATGAATTTTTAGTTGAGTTTCCATATACCAGATACATGGCTATATACTTAATCAATGATCCAGAATTAGTAGGACCAATAAGAAGCGCAAGACCTTATTTTGTGACTACAAGCCTTGAATATGATGCAGTCTATGTACATGTAGGAGGAAGTTCAGAGGCTAAATCTTATATCAGGAGTTTGAATCTAGCAAATATAGATGGGCTTTCGAGTGCAAAAGATGTATTCTTTAGAAAAACTCATAAAAGAGCTCCAAATAATATGTATTCAAGCATGGAAGTCTTACGAGACGATATTGAAAGAAGAGGCTATCGAACGATTGCTGAATATACACCCTTTAAATTCAATGAAGAAGATATGGATTTAGATGGAGAAAATGCAAATAATGTAAGTATCAACTATAGGAGAAATAATATTAGTGAATATAGCTATGATTTTGAAGAAAAACTATATAAAAGGTCTAAGGATGGAGAACTACATATTGATGAAAGTGATAACACTTCAATAACAGCCAAAAATATTATTATACAAAAAGCTAGAACAAGAGTAGTTGATAGTCAAGGGAGGCTATCAATAGATATTGAGGGAAGTGGGGAAGGAAAATATATCACTAACGGAAAATCAATGGATATAAAATGGTTGAAAGCTTCAAAAAATGGCAAAACACTATATTATAATATAGACAACAATGAAGAGATAAGATTAAATCCAGGAAGGACCTGGATACAGATTGTAGAAAATGATACAGACCTAATAATTGAATAGGAGGAAAATATTGGAAAATAAAGATTTAATAAAAAAAGCACTAAAAGCAAAAGAAATGGCCTATGTTCCCTATTCCAACTTTCATGTAGGAGCAGCAGTTGAGACAGATGATGGCAGTATATTCACAGGCTGCAATATAGAAAATGCATCCTATTCGCCAACAATATGTGCAGAACGAATCGCAATATTTAAAGCTGTATCTGAAGGAAAAACTAGAATAAAAAAAATAATAGTAGTAGGTGATTCAGATATGACTTTTCCATGTGGTGTTTGTAGACAAGTAATTAGAGAATTTGCTAGAGATGCAGAGGTAATAGTGGCGAATTCAACAGATGAATATAAGGTATATAGTTTGGAGGATCTTCTTCCACATAGTTTTGGACCAGAAGACCTAAAAAGATCAAAAAAGGATAGTGATTAGATGTATAAATCAGGATTTGTAACAGTTATAGGAAGGCCAAATGTTGGTAAATCAACACTTTTAAATCAGATAATAGGAGAAAAGATATCTATTATATCAGACAAACCGCAGACTACCAGAAATAAGATTCAACTTGTATACACAGAAGAGGAGAGCCAAATAGTATTTATAGACACTCCTGGAATACAAATGCCTAGGAATAAGCTAGGGGAATACATGCTAAAAATGTCAAGGTCGACGCTAGAAGAAGTAGATGTGCTAACATTTATGATAGATAGCAGCATGGAGATTGGAAAAATGGATAGCATGATAATAGAAGACTTAAAAAAAATCTCAACTCCAAAGATTCTTTTGATCAATAAAATAGATGAACTTAAAGAGGAAGATGTGTTACAATTAATAGATAAGTATAACAAAATGGATATGTTTGAAGAGATAGTTCCTATTTCTGCCTTAGAGGGAACAAATATAGCTAAATATGTAGAACTTTTAAGGGAAATGATTCCAGAAGGACCTCAGTATTTCCCAGAAGATATGATTACAGACCAACCCGAAAGATTTATAATATCTGAGATTATAAGAGAAAAAGCTCTCATAAATTTAGAAGAGGAAATACCACATGGAATATATGTTGGAATAGAAAGTATAAAAAAGAGAGAAAACAAGGAATTAATAGACGTTTTCGCAAATATATATTGCGAAAAAAAATCTCATAAGGGAATAATTATAGGTAAAAATGGTTCTAAACTTAAAGAGATAGGACAGCAAGCCAGAAAGGATATAGAACTTCTTCTCGGATCAAAAGTCAATTTGCAAATATGGGTAAAGGTAGAGGCAAATTGGAGAGAAAAGGAAAATAAAATAAAATATTTTGGCTATAAATAGTCAGGAGCTTTAAAATGAGAGTAGAGGGTATAGTTTTAAGGGAGATAAGATACAAGGACACATCTAAAATACTCACCATATATACAAAAGAACATGGTAAAATATCAGCCATGGCAAGAGGGGCTTACAAGGCTAGGTCTGGTTTAATTGCAAATACACAGCTTTTTTCTCACAATGAATACGAAGTATACAAAGGGAAAAACTTTCACTATATAAATCAAGGTCATATAATAGATAGTTTCTATTCTATTAGGGAAAAAATGGAGAGGGTATCCTATGGATACTATATGCTTGAGATGATAGACAAGTCTATAGAAGAAGAACAAAAAAGCAAGAAGATATTTCTTCTGCTGGAAAAGGCTTTAAAGATCTTGAGCAATTTAGAAGAAGATTTTTTAAAATTCATAGTATCTTATGAATTGAAATTTATTTCTTTTTTAGGATACAGACCTGTAATAGATAAGTGTGCATTATGTGATGGAAGGATAACTAGCAAGAGCAAGTTTAGCATCAAGAGTGGTGGATTAATCTGTTCAGCCTGTTTTTCACAAGATCCTGGTGCTAAAAATATAGATAGAAATATATACCATGCAATGGGAGAGTTTTTATATGCTAAATTAGAAGATGTTTCAAAAATAGATATAACTGACAAATCACTAGCGAAACTGCATAGCATACTAGTTCAATATATATTATACAATATTGATAGAAAAAAATTCAATTCACTCAGCTATATTGATTGTTTGAAATGCTAAAAATCAATAGAAGCTTTCAATAAAGCCAAATTTACTAGATTAATAGATTATACTTTTAGATTAATTTCTTTTAAAAACAAAGAACAAGGAGGTTGTTATTTATGTATTTTCAGGATTTAATGCTGAAGTTATTAGATTATTGGGGAAGGGAAGGATGTATTATATCTGAGCCACACGACGTTGAAGTAGGAGCAGGTACTATGAATCCCAATACTTTTTTAAGGTCCCTAGGACCAGAGCCGTGGAAGGTAGTATATATAGAACCATCAAGGAGACCTGCAGATGCTAGGTATGGAGAAAACCCCAATAGAGTTTATCAGCACCATCAACTGCAAGTAATACTCAAACCTTCTCCTGAAGAAGTTCAACAGATGTATTTAGACAGTTTAAGAGAAATAGGTATAGATCCACTAAAACATGATATAAGGTTTGTAGAGGACAACTGGGAAGCGCCAACCCTAGGAGCTTGGGGACTTGGCTGGGAAGTATGGTTAGATGGGATGGAAATCACTCAATTTACTTATTTCCAGCAGGTTGGTAGCATAAACTGTGAGACTGAATCAGCAGAGCTCACCTACGGACTAGAGAGAATAGCTATGTACCTACAGGATGTAGACAATATATTTGATATTCAGTGGAATAAAGATTTTACTTATGGAGACATATTCAATATGAATGAATATGAACAGTCAGTATATAGTTTTGAAAAAGCAAATGTTGATACACTAAAAGAATTATTTAATATATATGAAAGAGAAGCAAATTCAAGTCTTGAAGAGAATTTAGTGATGCCAACATATGACTATGTATTAAAATGTTCTCATACTTTTAATGTACTAGATGCTAGAGGAGCTGTATCTGTATCGGAGAGAACAAATTATTTGGGAAGAGTCAGAAATCTGGCTAGAAGAGTAGCTTCAAAATATATAGAGAAAAGAGAAGATATGGGATATCCTCTATTAAAGAAGGAGGGGCAAAAGGATGAGTAAAAAGTATTTAATTGAAATAGGAACTGAAGAATTGCCCGCTAGGGATATAAATCATGCACTAGAACAATTTAAAAAAAATATGACAAAATTGCTCAAAGAAGAAAGGATAGATTTTGAAGAAATCAAAGTATATGCTACACCTAGGAGGTTAACTTTAATTGTACTTGGGCTGGATGAAAGACAATCAGATTTAGTTGAAAAGCTTAAGGGACCTGCCAAGAGAATTGCCTTTGATGACGAAGGAAGTCCAACTAAGGCCTTGATGGGATTTATGAGAGGACAAGGCATAGATATTTCCTCAACATATACAGAGGATTTTAAAGGTGAAGAATATGTGTATGCAAGTATTTCAAAAGAAGGAAAATCAATAGAAGCCATCTTAAAAGAAAGCATGGCTGGTGTGATAAAAAATATAAATTTCCCTAAATCAATGAAATGGGGCGGAAAGAACATAAGATTTTCAAGGCCAATCAGGTGGATAGTATCCCTTATAGATACAGAAGTATTAGGGTTTGAGCTTGAGGGAATACCTGTTTCAAATATAAGTAGGGGACATAGATTCCTTGGGGCTAGCAATATAGAAATAAAAAATGCAGATGATTATGTAGAGCTCCTAAGGGACAACTATGTAATTGTAGACCAATCTGAAAGACGTGATATTATTAGATATGGGTCAGAAAGGCTAGTAAAGGAAAAGTGTGGAAATCTTCAAAAAGATGAAGAACTACTTGAAGAAATTACAAATATAGTAGAATATCCCACTCCTATAATAGGAAGGATCAAGAAAGAATACCTAGAACTTCCAGCAGATGTAATCATTACTCCTATGAAAGAGCATTTAAGATACTTTCCGGTCTTAGACGATAAAGAAAGACTGCTGCCTTATTTTGTTACTGTTAGAAATGGTGATGAAGACCACATAGAAACAGTAATTAAGGGCAATGAAAAAGTGCTAGGTGCAAGACTTGAGGATGCAAAATTCTTTTATATGGATGACATAAAGAAACCCTTGGAAGATTATGTAGAAGAACTTAAGAATATTGTATTTCAAGATAAACTTGGAACTTTATATGATAAAACTAAAAGAATCGAAAAACTTGCAGTTAAAATTGGTGAATCATTAGAAGTAGGAGAAGAAACTGAGAGAAATGCATCAAGAGCAGCCTTGCTTTCTAAAGCAGATTTAGTCACCAAACTTGTTGGCGAATTTGCTGAGCTTCAGGGAAAGATGGGTATGGAGTATGCTAAAGTATCTGGTGAAAATGAAATAGTAAGCCTAGCTATACTAGAACAATATCTTCCAAGATATTCAGGAGATTATCTTCCAACAACTACAGCAGGCTCTATTTTAAGTATTGCAGACAAACTCGATACCATAGTAGGATTGTTCTCCATAAATATTCATCCGACTGGAAGTCAAGACCCATTTGGTCTTAGAAGAAAAGCCTTAGGTATTATTAATATAATACTAGATAAAAAGCTAAATGTATCTATAGATGAGCTACTAGAAACCTCTCTTTACATCTATGTAGATGTAAATGGAATAGCCTTTGACTACAATAAAGTTAAAGATGACATAATGGAGTTTTTCAAAGGAAGAATACAAAACATGTTCATTCAAATGGGAATTAGATACGATATAGTTGATGCAGTGGTTGGTTCAGATATAGATGATATATATGATATGAAGATTAAGGCAGATAAATTAACTAGATGGCTTGAAAATGAAAATTCTTCAGAAATTTTAACTGCCTTTAAAAGAGTTGCTAATTTAGCTGAAAAAGCTCCTTCAGACCATGTCTCCAAGGAACTTTTAACTGAAGATGAAATAGAATTATATGAGAAATATAATAATTTAGAAGATAAAATAGAAGCTTCAATAAATAAAAAAGAATATGATGAGGCCCTAGATCTTCTTGGAAGCCTTAAAGACCCAATAGACAAATATTTTGATAAAGTAATGGTAATGGTAGAAGATGAGGATTTAAAAAATAATAGGTTAAGCCTTTTAAAGAAAATATATGACACAATGAGAGAGATATGTGATTTATCAAAGATAGTAAATTAAAAATATAGAATAAATTTGGAGGTGAAGGTATCATTCAATTAAATAATCGTCAAAAAAAGATAATTCAAATTGTAAAAAAGAATGATCCCATTACCTCTGAAGAAATTGCAAAAAAACTAAATTTGACTAGGTCGACTTTAAGACCAGATTTAGCTATACTGACCATGTCAGGAATACTTGATGCAAGGCCAAAGGTAGGATATTTTCATACTGGAAAGACAGATTTAAGTTACATATCTGAAAAACTTAAAAGTATAAAGGTATCAGAAGTAAAGACTATGCCTATAATTGTAAATGAATCGACAAGCTTGTATGATTCACTGGTTATGTTGTTCTTAGAGGATGTAGGATCAATATATGTAACAAATGATGGAGTATTAGCTGGAGTAGCTTCTAGAAAAGATTTTCTGAAATCCATGATGGGAGATACAGACCTTCATAAAGTTCCAATAGGAATGATAATGACTAGAATGCCAAATTTAGTATTTGTTGAGGATGATGATAGCATTTTAGATGCTTCAATAAAACTAATCGAACATGAAATTGACAGTCTACCGGTTGTAGAGGAAATAGATTCACTTGGAAGAGAATACAAAGTAACCGGTAGAATAACTAAGACAACCATTACAAGGCTATTTGTAGAACTGGGAAGAAATGAGTAAGGAGGAAGAGATGGATAAAAATATAACTATTTATGTTTTATCAGATTCTGTCGGAGAAACAGGACAACAAATGACTAATGCAGCCCTCAGTCAATTTAACTCTGGAAATTATCAAACAAAAATATTTCCTTTTATAGTTTCAAAAGACCAGATTTCCAAGGTGTTTCAAGAGGCAAAAAAAGAGCCTAGTGTGGTAGTTTATACCTTGGTAATAGAAGAATTAAAAGATTATATAATAGAGGAAGGTTTGAATCTTGATATTCCAACCGTTGATCTTCTTACACCAGCTCTTAGAGCTATAGAGGAAGTTCTAGGTTTTAAGCCAAAAGGTGAATCAGGATTGATAAGAAAGCTAGATGAAAATTATTTTAAAAAAGTTGAAGCAGTAGAATTTGCAGTAAAATATGATGATGGAAAGGATCCAAGAGGAATTAGAAAATCTGAAATAGTACTTGTTGGAATTTCAAGAACTTCAAAAACTCCCCTTAGTATGTATCTAGCACACAAAAACTATAAGGTCGCAAATGTTCCACTGGTGCCAGAAGTTCAAGCCCCTCTAGAATTATTCCAAAAAGATAAAAAAAGAGTAATAGGACTCATAGTAGATTCTGATAAATTAAATGATATAAGGCAGGAAAGGCTAAAGTCATTGGGACTATCTTTCAATGCCAACTATGCAAATATATCTAGAATAGAGGAAGAATTGCAATATTCTAGGAAAATAATGGAAAAACTAGGATGTCTAGTGATCGATGTTTCAAATAAAGCAATAGAAGAGACAGCAGGAATAATTGTGAATTATATGAGGGAAAATGTTGACAATATATAACTAAGATAGGAGTGCGTAGATGACGCTTCTATCTTATTTTAAATTTGAAAATAAAAATATTAAAAAAGTAGGAGAATTGTAACTAAAAGTAGTATATAATATATAAGCTAGATAGATAAATTGTCTAAAAGGGGGTATATTATATGAGTATAAGGGAAAGAATAGAAGATTTAGAATACATTATATTATCTACTCATGCAGCAAAGAGTAGAAATTCAAAAGGTCGAAAAAATAATGAAAAGAAATGTAATATAAGAACAGACTTTCAAAGAGATAGAGATAGAATAACACATTCTAAATCCTTTAGAAGACTCAAGCACAAAACACAGGTTTTTATTGCACCTGAAGGCGATCATTTTAGAACTAGACTTACCCATACACTCGAAGTTTCTCAAATAGCCCGAACTATAGGAAGAGCACTAAAACTAAATGAAGATCTAATAGAGGCTATAGCGCTGGGACATGATCTTGGACACACCCCCTTTGGGCATACAGGAGAAAGAGTGTTAGATAGACTTCATCCAGGTGGATTTAAACACAATGAACAATCTCTTAGAATAGTAGATCTACTTGAAAACAAGAGAGATAGAAGAGGGCTAAATCTAACATATGAGGTCAGAGAGGGAATAGAAAATCATTCTGGCGAGACTCTACCCCTTACATTAGAAGCTCAAGTAGTTAGGTATGCAGACAGAATAGCTTATATCAACCACGACATTGATGACGCTATAAGGGCAGGAGTAATCCAAGAAAGTGAAATAGATAAAGATTTGATCCTCATACTTGGGGGCAGTCATGGAGATAGAATAAATAATATGATATTGGACATTATAGAAAACAGCCTAGAAAAAGATCAGATATCTATGAGTAAAACAATAGGTGATGCAACATTAAAACTTAGAAGTTTTATGTTTGATAATGTCTATTACAATAATTATGCCAAGTCAGAAGAGACCAAGGCAGAATATATCTTAGAAGAATTATATAAGTTTTATTTAAAAAACAGTGAAAAATTGCCAAAAGAACATGTTGAAATTTACAAAGGTTCAAATTTCGTATTGGAAGATATTATATGTGATTATTTAGCAGGTACAACTGATAGATATGTTGTGAATCTTTTTTACGATATTTTTATACCCAAACCGTGGAAAAAATATTAAAATAAGACTTTACAAATATTTATGTATTTAGTGGTTAAATTTGATACAATAACTAGGTGATAAAAATGAAAGGCTATATAAAAGAAGATGATATAGAGAAAGTAAGAGAGGCCTCGGATATAGTCAATATTGTTACAGATTATTTGCCCTTGAAACAGACGGGAATAAACCATGTAGGCCTATGTCCTTTTCATAATGAAAAAACACCTTCATTTACAGTATCTGAGCCAAAACAATTCTTTCACTGTTTTGGTTGTGGTGAGGGCGGTGATGTAGTTACTTTCATAATGAAAAAAGAAAATCTGGACTTTCCTGAAGCAGTTAGATTTTTAGCTGATAAAGCAGGTATATCCTTAGAAGAAGCAGCGCCAAGGGATAAGGAAATGGAAGAAAAAAGATCTAAGGGCTATGAAATAAATAGAGATGCAGCTAGGTTTTTTTATTCAAATCTTTGGAGTGGAAATGATCCACTATCATATTTGAGAAAGAGAAACATACCCGACAAAGTAATCAAGCAATTTGGACTTGGATATGCACTGGATAGCTGGAGTTCACTACATGATCACCTTAGATCAAAGGGCTATGATGACGAAGATATAGAAGCAGTAGGTCTAATTGGAAAGAGATCCAAGGGTGATGGATATTACGATAAATTTAGAAATAGAATAATTTTTCCTATAATCAATAGCAAGGGAAGGATCTTGGGATTTGGAGCCAGGGCCTTGGATGATAGTATGCCTAAGTATCTTAACTCTCAAGAGACCTATATATTTAACAAGGGAAATAACCTATATGGCTTAAATCTCTTAAATAAATTTTCAAATAAAGATAAAATTATATTAGTAGAAGGTTATATGGACGTTATAGCCTTATTTACTCAGGGTATCAATTATTCGGTTGCAAGCTTAGGAACTGCTTTAACAGAGAGACAAGCAAAGCTAATTAAAAGATACGGAAAAGAAGTATATATAGCATATGACTCAGACAAGGCAGGTATTACAGCTACTGAAAAAGCAGTAAAGATCTTAAGAAAGCAAGACTTAGAAGCAAAGATTATCGTCCTAGATGAATTTAAAGATCCTGATGATTTTTTAAAGGCAAAAGGTCGGAAAGAATTTGATAAAAAAATAAAAGAAGCTTATAAATATATAGATTATAGGATATATGTAAATAAAGAAAAATACAATATAGATGAAATAGATGGAAAAATAGAATTTACGGTAGAAATCTCAAAAGATATCAGAGAACTTAAAAGTCCTATTGAAAAAGATGTATATATTGATAAAATCGCAAAGGATATGAACATATCCAAAGATGCTATAAAAAAAGAAGTATATGGAAACACTAGGAAGAGAACAGAATTTACAAGGGAATATATATCAAATAAAAGTCAAATAAAACCTGAAAAAACAGTCCTTCCTTCTGGTGATTTGATGGCAGAAATAGATTTAATCAAATTAAGCTTATATGATAGAGAGTTTTATGATATAATTTCAGAGGAAATTTCTTTAGAGGAATTTAATAGCAAGGAATGTAGAGAAATATTTAGCATTGTAAATGCTTTATATGAGTTAAGTGACGACATTGATAAATCAATAATATCAGAAAAGCTAAGAAAATTAGAAAATATTGATATAAAAATTTTAGACAATATTTTAAATAGCAAAATGAATTTTCTTCCCGAAAATATAGATCAAATAATAGAAGACTTGATCTATAAAAAGAAAATGAGCAAATTAGAAGCCAGACAGGACTTTGTAAGGGAAAGAATCAAAAGTCTAGAGACGAAAAAGGATAAAAGTTCTGAAGAAGAAGAAAGATTTTTAGAATTTTGTCTAGAGTTGATAGAATTAAATAAAAAAATAAACCTCAACAGAACTGAGGATGGGAGGTAATTTGGTTGGCTAAGAGTAAAAATGACAAAAACATATTAGAAAAACAAGCCCTAAAAAAAGTTGACAAGCTAATTGAAAAGGGAAAGAAAAAAGGAAGCATAACATATAAGGAGATAATGAATAGCTTTGAAAAGATAGACCTTGATCCAGAAGAGATTGAAGATATATATCAAAGATTAGAGGATTTAGATATAGAAATACTTGGAGAAAAAGGTGAAGCAGCCTTACTTGAAAAAGATGAAGATGGTGAAGACGTCGAAGATGAAAAAGAGACCCTCTCTGTGCCTAAGGGAATAAATGTAGATGACCCTGTCAGAATGTATTTAAAAGAAATAGGTAAAATTGACCTTTTAACAGGGGAAGAAGAAGTCGATCTTGCTAAGAGAATGGGAGAGGGAGATGAAATAGCCAAGAAAAAATTAGCAGAAGCCAATCTTAGACTAGTAGTAAGTATAGCAAAGAGATATGTAGGAAGGGGCATGCTGTTTTTAGATCTAATTCAAGAGGGGAATCTTGGACTTATGAAGGCAGTTGAAAAATTTGACTATAAAAAGGGATTTAAATTTAGTACCTATGCAACATGGTGGATAAGACAAGCAATTACAAGAGCTATAGCAGACCAGGCCAGGACTATTAGGATCCCTGTTCATATGGTAGAAACTATAAACAAACTTGTAAGAATACAAAGGCAACTGGTACAAGACCTTGGAAGAGATCCAACACCAGAAGAGATAGGCGAACAGATGGATATGGATGTGGAAAGAGTTAGAGAAATAATGAAAATAGCACAAGAGCCAGTTTCACTTGAAACTCCTATAGGAGAAGAGGAAGATAGTCATTTAGGAGACTTTATACCTGATGAAGAAGTATTGGCACCTGCAGATGCAGCTACCTTTACCATGCTTAGAGAACAACTAATAGAAGTTTTATCTAGCTTAACCCCTAGAGAACAAAATGTCTTGAAACTTAGATTTGGATTAGATGATGGAAGAGCTAGAACCTTAGAAGAAGTTGGTAAACAATTTGAAGTTACCAGAGAAAGGATCAGACAAATTGAAGCCAAGGCACTTAGAAAGTTGAGACATCCTAGCAGAAGTAAAAAACTTAAAGATTTCTTAGAGTAATTAAGATTCGCATTCTCGCGAATCTTAATTGCAATTTAATAAAAGGAGAAAGTGATGAATTTATCTAAAAGACTAGAAGCTATAACAAACTTTGTAGAAAAAGATTCTCGAGTTTGTGATATAGGTACAGACCATGGCTATATTCCTGCCTACCTAATAAAAAAGTCTCTATCAAAAAAAGTAATTGCTACAGATGTAAGTAGAGGGTCTCTAGATAAAACAATATATTTGATAGAAAAAGAAAAACTTAACGGTTCAATAGAAGCAAGACTTGGAGATGGCTTAGATGTCTTAAATCCTTATGAAGTAGATACCTTAATTATTGCAGGGATGGGCGGCATATTGATAACTGAAATACTTGAAAAAGGAAAAAACAAGTTGTGCGGAATAGATAACTTTATATTTCAACCCATGGTCGCTTCAATAGAACTTAGAAAATATCTAGCAGAAAATAATTTCAAAATTCTAGATGAAGACTTGGTATTTGAAGAAGGAAAATATTATGAGATAATCAATGCTAAAAGAGGAGAGCAGAAAATAAGGAAAGATATAAATTATGAAATAAGCGAAAGATTGATAGAAAAACATCATCCACTTTTAAAAGCATTTGTAAAACATAAAATAGATAAAATTAAAAGTATAATAAATGAGATAAAATATATAGATACAAAAAAATCAAGAAAGAAATATATAGAGAGTCAAGAACTTTTAAAAGACTATCAGGAGGTATTGAATTTAATTGAAAGCTAAAGATATAATCAAACTAATGAACAATTGGGCTGATCCTGAACTGATTGATACATGGGACAATACTGGATTTCAAGTAGGAGATGCAGAGAAAAATATAGAAAAAATACTTGTGTCTTTGGACCTAGATAGAAAGCTATTAGATTATGCCATAGATGGAAATTATGATATGATAATCACCCATCATCCTTTGATTTTCAAACCAATTGATAGTATAACAACAGAAAATCACAAAGAAAAAATAATCTATGATTTAATAAGATCTAACATAGTTGCTTACAATGCCCATACAAATCTAGACCAAGCTAAGGGTGGAGTAAGTGAAGAACTTGGAAAAATATTAGGGCTTGAGCAAATGACTACCCTATCACTTTCAGAAGTAGAAGATGGTGGCTATGGCAAGGTAGGATATATAGAAGCACAAAATTTAAAACAATATGCAGATTTCATTAAAGAAAAGCTAGATATAGACTATTTGACTATATATGGTCAAGTAGATAAAAAAATAGAAAAAGTAGCTGTTTGTGGAGGGGCTGGATCAGACTTTATTTATGATGCCTATAGAAATAATGTAGACTTATATGTCACTGGGGATATAAAATATCATGAGGCTCAAATGGCAGATGAATTAGGTGTATCGATAGTAGATCCTGGACATTTTCATACGGAAAAACCTATACTACCTGTGATCAAAAAGTATCTAGAAGGAGCTCTAGATGGAAAAAGAATAAAGATAGATCTCTGGAATATGCCTAGTCCAAACTATACTATATACTAGATTGTAAATTATTGCTTTTCTTAAATCTCTCCAAAGAGAGTATTTTAGAATTGTTGATAATTACGATTAATTGTGATATAATCTTCAATAGAGAGTAAGTTGAGTGGTCGCGTGCCTTGTGCATGAGGAAAGTCCGTGCTCCATAGGGCAGGATGCTGGATAATGTCCAGTGGGGGTGACCCTAAGGATAGTGCAACAGAGAGATACCGCCAGATTCTTCTGGTAAGGGTGGAAAGGTGAGGTAAGAGCTCACCAGCACTTAGGTGACTAAGTGGCTATGTAAACCCCATCTGGAGCAAGACCAAAAGGGGACACAAAAGGCAGTAGCCCGCTGCCGTTCCAAAAGGTAGGTCGCATGAATTTATTGGCAACGATAGATCTTAGATAGATGACCATCTAAACAGAACACGGCTTATAGACTTACTCTTATACATAAAAAAGAAACACCTGATTATTTCAGGTGTTTCTTTTTTATGTATAAGAATGTGATAATTTTGAATTTGCGTTTTAATGACCCATATTAAAGAAATAGATTCTTTTTCTAAAGATCAAGCATCAAGTCTTTTGGAAGTTACTAATGGTGCAACGAAGCTTTATAGACGCAGAATTTAAATCTTCATATTTATACCCCATAACCCTTATTAGAAAATCATATAGTTAAAATAGTCGATATATAAAAAATAGATTGACTATTTCGAATATTTATAGTAGTATAGCGATAAAGTATATAATTTTCTTTAGAGGGGGGAGATGGAATAAAGGTCTTCAAAAGTTTCACTTTTAGTATTTGTATCATTAATAATATCCAAAACAAAAGGAGTTGTTAAAATGATAGTAACTAATACAGATGAACTTTTAGAAAGAATGGAAAAACTTAGAAAATCTCAAAAAGAATTTTCGACATTTAGCCAGGAACAGGTAGACAAGATTTTCCTTGCCGCTTCTATGGCTGCTAATGATGCGAGGATATCAATAGCAAAATTAGCTGTAGAGGAGACAGGAATAGGAATAGTAGAAGATAAAGTAATCAAAAATCATTATGCATCAGAGTATATATATAATGCCTATAGAGATACAAAGACATGTGGAATAATCGAAGAGGATCAGGCTTTTGGTTTTTCAAAGATAGCAGAGCCCTTGGGAGTGATTGCAGCAATAGTACCGACTACAAATCCTACATCAACAGCCATTTTCAAAGCGCTTATAGCATTGAAAACTAGAAATGGGATTATATTCTCGCCTCATCCAAGAGCTACTAAATGCACAATAGAATCAGTAAAGATAATACTTGATGCAGCAGTAAAAGCAGGAGCACCTGAGGGAATAATCGCATGGATAGATGAACCATCAATAGAGCTTTCACAAATGGTAATGAAAGAAGCGGATGTAATACTTGCTACTGGTGGACCGGGAATGGTTAAAGCAGCATATTCATCAGGGAAGCCTGCTATAGGAGTTGGACCGGGAAATACTCCAGCTATTATAGACGAAACTGCAGATTTAAAGATGGCAGTAAACTCTATTTTACTATCAAAAACATTTGACAATGGAGTTATATGTGCTTCTGAGCAGTCAGTTCAAGTAGTAGACTCAGTATATAATGAAGTTAAAGATGAATTTAAAAGAAGAGGAGCCTACTTCTTAAACGAGAAAGAAACTGATAAGGTAAGGGATATTATATTAAAAAATGGGGGTTTAAATGCAGATATAGTTGGACAATCAGCCTTTAAGATAGCTGCAATGGCTGGATTTGAAGTGCCAGAATCAGCAAAAGTTTTAATAGGAGAAGTAGAATCTACAGACTTAGAAGAGCCTTTCGCTCATGAAAAATTATCACCTGTACTTGCAATGTATAAGACTGATAACTTCGAATCAGCTATGGATATAGCTAGAGTACTTATTGAGCAAGGAGGACTTGGTCACACATCTGTACTCTATACTGATGAAATGAAATGCCAAGATAGAATCAATAGATTTTCAAGTGTAATGAAGACAGGTAGAGTCATCATCAATACACCATCTTCTCACGGAGCTATAGGGGATTTATTTAACTTTAAATTAGTTCCTTCAATGACGCTTGGGTGCGGATCATATGGTTCGAATTCTGTATCTGAAAATGTAGGAGTTAAAGAACTTTTAAATATTAAATCTGTTGCTATAAGGAGAGATAATATGCTGTGGTTTAGAGTTCCAGAGAAGGTTTATTTTAAATATGGATGTCTTCCTATAGCATTAAGTGAGCTAAAAGCAATGGATAAAAAGAAAGTATTTATAGTTACTGATAAAGTTTTATATGGTTTAGGCTATGCAGATAAGGTTACAAATCTTTTAGATAGCCTTGGAATAGCGCACAAGGTATTTACTGATGTACAACCAGATCCTACTCTTCAAGCGGCTAGAAGAGGCGTTGAAGAGATAAAAAGTTTTGAACCAGATGTAATTATAGGTCTTGGCGGTGGATCAGCGATGGATGCAGCAAAAATAATGCAAGTTTTATATGAACATCCAGAAATAGTATTTGAGGATTTGGCTATGAGATTTGTAGACATAAGAAAGAGAGTTTATAATTTCCCTAAACTTGGAGAAAAAACAATGATGATCTGTATTGCTACTTCAGCAGGGACTGGATCTGAAGTTACACCATTTACAATAATAACTGATGAGATTTCAGGAGTTAAGTATGCTTTAGCAGACTATGAACTGACTCCAGATATGGCTATAGTTGATGCAGAGCTCATGATGAATATGCCAAAGAGCTTGACTGCAGCTTCAGGGATAGATGCTGTAACCCATGCTATAGAATCATATGTATCTACCTTAGCAACTGAATTTACAGATGGATTAGCACTTCAAGCGCTGAAGTCAATATTTAAATATCTTCCAATAGCCTATAATGAGGGTGCAACAAATATAGAAGCTAGGGAAAAAATGGCTCATGCATCAACACTAGCTGGTATGGCTTTTGCAAATGCATTCTTAGGTATTTGTCACTCATTAGCTCACAAAATGGGATCATTCCATCGTGTACCTCATGGAGTTGCAAATGGTATATTGATAAATCATGTAATTAAATTTAATGCAGTAGATGATCCAAGAAAACAAGCAGCTTTTTCTCAATACAAATTCCCAGAAGCAAAGACTCGATATGCTGAAATAGCAGATCACCTAGGACTTGGAGGAAAAACTGAAGATCAAAAAATAGAAGCATTGTTAAAGGCTATAAACCAATTAAAAGAAAAAGTAAATATGCCAATGACTGTAAGTGAAGCCGGTATTAACAAAGAGGAGTACTTTGATTCATTAGATGAAATGTCTAATCAAGCATTTGACGATCAATGCACAGGAGCAAATCCTAGGTATCCTTCAATAGAAGAGTTAAAAGAAATATATATTGATGCATATTAAAATATAAAAAAAGCCTGTTTTTAAATCTAGGATATAGATTAGTTTATCCTAAGATAAGGAAACAGGCTTTTAAATTTTTACATCATACTTCTTTAATTCTCATATACTATTTAAATTCTCATCTATAATATGGTATAATAAATTATCATAATAAAATCAAAGGATGATTATATGAAAAAAGAACAAGAATTTGCAAGAGATTTAATTAATTTTATTGACAATAGCCCAACTTCATTTCATGCTACAAAAAATGTAGAGGAGAAACTTATCCAAGAAGGCTTTAAAAAGCTGGACTTAGGAGAAAAGTGGAATTTAGAAAAAGAAGGCAAGTATTACACAGTTAAAAACAGTTCAGCCATAATTGGATTTATAATAGGAAAGGGCAAGCTAGAAGAAGATGGATTTAAGCTCATAGGAGCCCATACAGATGCACCAAGCTTTAAAATCAAAGCCAATCCTGAAATTACAGTTGAAGACGAATATCTAAAGCTAAATACAGAAGTATATGGTGGGCCTATACTAAATACTTGGTTTGATAGACCCCTGTCTATAGCAGGTAGGGTGAATTTAAAGACAGATAATCCGCTAAGACCTTCTGAAAAGTTGATAGATATGGAAAAACCTTTAATGATAATTCCAAATCTAGCAATACACATGAATAGAAAAGTTAATGAAGGTGTTAAAATAAATCCTCAAATTGAGACCCTGCCATTAATTTCTACTATAGAAGAAGAATTTGAAAAGAACAATTATTTATTAGCTTTAGTGGCCAAGGATTTAGGAGTAGAACTTGAGGATATATTAGATTTTGAATTATTTTTATATGGAGTAGAAAAAGGCTCAATTGTAGGACTGAATGAAGAATTCATTTCTGTAGCCAGACTGGACGATTTAGGGATGGTTCATGCAGGTCTTAATGGGCTTTTAGATAGCGAGCTTGGGAATAGTACAAATGTATTAGCCTGCTTTGACAATGAAGAAGTAGGTAGTGGTACAAAGCAAGGTGCAGCCAGTCCTATGCTTAGAACTGTACTTGAAAGAATTTCTATTTCTATGAATAAAAACAAAGAAGACTACTATAGGGCACTATCAAAGTCATTTTTGATTTCAGCAGACCAGGCCCATGCCCTTCATCCAAATAATACAGACAAACAAGACCTTACCAACAGACCAGTAATTAATGGGGGTCCAGCTATCAAGCTGGCTGCAAATCAAGCCTATACTACAGATAGTTTTTCCGCAGCTGTCTACGGAGGAATATGTAGGTCCATTGGTATAGACCTACAAAAATTTGTAAATAGATCAGATAAAAAAGGTGGGTCTACAATAGGTCCAATATCATCATCGCAGTTAGATATTGCCTCAATAGACATAGGAAACCCAATTCTTGGCATGCATTCGATAAGAGAACTCGGTGGTGTATTTGATCATTACAGTGTATATAGATCTTTTAAAGAGTTTTATAGAATATAGATAAATAAGGCAGAGTACTGAAAGTCTCTGCCTTATTTAGTATGGGAGAATATATATGGTCAAAAATCATAGTTCAAATACTGGAATTAATAAAGAGAAAAGAGAGATTGACAACAAAAAAGCAAGGGGTAAGTATTATACTCCAGATTTTATAATAGATTATATACTTAAAAATACAATCTCAAATACAGATATAATAAAAAAGCCATTTATTAAAATTATAGATCCTTCATGCGGTAGTGGATTTTTTCTTTTAGCTGCATATGATGTCTTAAAAGATTTATTTAATAAAAACATAAATAAATTAAAAGAGAAATATAGCTCTCGCACATATGATATGAAAATCAATGGAAAGCCAGAGAAGCTCTCTGGATTCGATTATTGGAGGGAGGAAAACATCCACTATCATATATTGACACACTGTATATATGGGGCTGATATTGATTCTATTGCTCTTGAAAAAACAAGAGAAGAGCTTAGGAAAAAGAATCCGAGTTTTCAAATAGAAGATCTTAATATAGTTGAATGTGATAGTCTGATTCCTTGGGAGAAACTTGATGAAAGTTTTGAAACTAAGATAAAAGAAAAGACCAATACAAACAAGTTATTCGACTTTTGGTCTAATAAATATGATTTTGTAATTGGAAATCCACCATATATTGGCCAAAAAAACCTTGATCTAAATTATAAGGCTTGGTTATTAAGAGAATATAAAGATGTTTTTAGAGACAAAGCCGATATATCCTTTTGTTTTTTTAAGAGAATAAAAGATATACTAGCACCTGGGGGAATCTGTGGCATTATATCTTCCAGGTATTTTATGGAAAGTCCAAATGGAAGAAATCTAAGGAAATATTTGATGGAAAATGTCAAGATTAAAAAGATAGTTGATTTTTATGGAGAAAATATATTTAAAGGCTTAGGAGTTGCTACTGCTATATATATTTTTGAGTTAAAAAAATCAAAAGAAGAAAACTACTATATAGATATACATAAATTAAGGGAAGAAAACATTAAAAATAAGAGAAGAATTGATATAGAAGATATGATAAAGACAAATCAATTTGATAACTTTAATATTTCATTTAAAAGACTTGATCCTGATAGATGGATGATAATACCAGATGAGCTATATAGTATATATAAAAAAATTGATAATAAAACTTATTTTAAATTAAAGGACCTGGCTGATTCATTTCAAGGAATAATTACAGGATTTGATTCAGCCTTTGTAGTTAATTGTGATCAGATAGTTTTAAATCAAATTGAAGGTGAACTAGTAAAACTTTGGATAAAAAATAAAGACATAGAAAAATACTATATACAAGAGCCAAGCCTGAGCTTAATTTATTCAAATAATATAAGGAACTTGCTATCCCATCCAAAAAGCATTGATTACATCTCAAGATATAGAGAGAAACTTGAAAAAAGAAGAGAGTGCAAAAAAGGCATTAGAAAATGGTATCATCTACAGTGGGGAAGAGAAGAGAGCTTGTTTAATCAGGAAAAAATAGTATTTCCCTACAAATCAAATACCAATAAATTTGCAATAGATTATGACAACCTATTTTTTAGTGCAGATATATATGGTCTTATACTAAAAGAAGACTATAGGGATAAAATTAGTCATGAGTATTTGATAGGAATTCTCAATTCAAATGTATACGAATTTTATTTCAAGTTGTTTGGAAAGAAAATGGGCAAGGACATATATGACTACTATCCAAATTCAGTATTAGAATTAAAAATAATTACAGATGATGTGATAGATTCAATAGAAGAGCTTTCAAAACAAATAATTTTTAAAAAAGATTCTTTAGAAAATTTGAAAGAAAAAATAGATAAGATAATAATGGATTATTTTAATTTTAATGATAAAGAGAGAAATATAATAAGAAGGGGACTCTAATAGCAGGAGATTTCTAGTGATAGAAGGGATGCAATTCTAATTATAGAATAAAATAATTGAATATAGGACTTTTTAGTCTAAAATTTATTTAAGAAAAGGAAGTGATAAAATGTCAACATTTTTAATAGGTATTTTTAAAATATCGCCAGTTTTTTTACTAGCTGGAATGATGATGATTAGCAATATAGAGGCTATAGGATTATTTGAATTAGATATTTTAGTCATCGCACCTATAGCTACAGTTTATGCAGCTTTAGTAGCATATATAACTGAAAAAGTTAAGTTTCAAGACCTAGTTGATGCAGCGGTAGAAAATGTTAAAGACATGCAGCTAGTATTTTTCATTCTTATGTTTGCTTATGCAATGGCAGAAACTTTTATGTCAACTGGAGTAGGTGCATCAATTATAAATATATCTTTAAGACTAGGTTTATCAGCTAGGACAGTTGCAGTTACAGCTCTGATTGTTTCAGCGGTCTTATCTGTAGCCACAGGTACATCTTGGGGAACATTTGCTGCTACAGCTCCTATTTTTCTATGGCTAAATCATATCGTGGGCGGCAATATAGCTCTTACGGTTGCATCAATAGCTGGAGGAGCCTGTTTTGGGGATTGTATTGGTCTTATATCAGACACTACAGTTGTTAGCTCAGGTATTCAGGGTGTAGAAGTTATTCATAGGATTAGACATCAAGGTGTGTGGTCAATAATAACACTAATTCTGGCGGCCATATTAATTTTCGCAGTTAGTTTTGGGTATTCTACTGAAGTGGGCAGTGCATCTGAAGCTATATCTTCAATACCCGAGGATGTTTTGATCAATCTAGAGGCTGAAAGACCAGCAGCAGTTGATCTTTTAAATCAAGTAGTAGAAGGGGTACCATTTTACATGGTGATACCATTATTGCTTGTTATAGGAGTTGCTGTGGCAGGAGTACCGACACTTGCATGTTTAGGTATAGGAATTATATCTACATACATATTTGGAATGATAGCAGGTACAGTCCAATCTACTACACAGTTTTTAGATTTAATCTATGCTGGATTTGAAAGTGCTGGGTCTTGGGTAATAGTCATGATGATGTGGGTAGGTGCTTTTGGTGGCATTATGAATAAAATGTCAGCCTTTAAACCACTAGCCAACTTAATATCGATAATAGCAAGAAATGTAAGGCAATTAATGTTTGCTAATGGCATCTTATCTATAATAGGGAATGCGGCATTAGCAGATGAAATGGCTCAAATAGTTACTATTGGACCTATAGTCAGAGATTTAACAGATCAGAATGTTGTAGCTAGCAAAGAAGATATGTATAAACTAAAATTAAGAAATGCTACATTTTCAGACGCCTTAGGCGTATTTGGATCGCAGCTTATTCCCTGGCATGTATACATGGCATTTTTTGTAGGTATTTCTTCTACAATATATCCCTTGTATGATTTTTCTTGGCTTGAATTTATAAAGTACAATTATATGGCTTGGATAGCAGTAGTTTCTCTTCTTCTATTAACCATAACAGGCCTAGATAGATTTATTCCCTTATTTGCTATACCGTCAGAACCAGATGTTCAGTTGAAAAAGAATTTAAATAAGATTAATTGAAATAATATGTCCTAAAATATGCAATAAAGCTAAAGTCTTAGCCGTATGAGTTGAAATATTTAATTAGTATGTTATAATTAAGACAAACAATGTTTGAAAAATAAAAGAAAGAGGTGTGTTTATTGGCAGAAATATTAAGAGGAAAAGATGTAGCACAAGAAATCAAGGACAATATACTTTCAGATGTAGAGGTATTAAAAAAAGAAGGCAAGGAACCTACCTTAGGTATGGTTAGATTAGGGAGCAATCCAGATGATATATCTTATGAAAAGAGTATAATCAGAAATTGTGAAAAGCTTGGAATAAATACAAAGGTATTTGAAAACAGTTTAGAGATGACTACAGAAGAACTAGAAGATCTTCTGAAAAAATTAAATGAAGATAAAAATATTTCAGGCATACTTGTATTTAGACCTCTACCAAAGCATATAGATGAGGCTAGAATAAGAGAAGCCATATCACCTAAGAAAGATATAGACTGTATGCATCCTTTAAATCTAGCTAGAATATTTGAAGGTAATATGGATGGATTTCTACCTTGTACACCTAAATCTGCTATGGAAATACTTGCATTCAACAAGGTAGATCTTGAAGGTAAAAATGTGGTCATAGTAAATAGATCTATGGTTCTTGGAAAGCCTTTAGCTATGATGATGCTAAACGAAAATGCTACTGTTACAATATGTCATTCAAGAACAAAGGATCTTCCTTCTATAACTAAGGCTGCAGATGTAGTTGTAACTGCACTTGGAAGAGCGAAGTTCTTCGATGAAAAATATTTCAATGAAGACTCAATTTGTATAGATGTTGGAGTTAGTTTGGATGATGATGGAAAATTAAGTGGAGACATTGATTACGATCAAGTTGCAGAAAAAGTAAAGATGATTACTCCAGTACCAGGTGGAGTAGGATCAGTGACTACATCACTTCTTCTAGGACAAGTGGTAAAAGCTTGTAAGATGAATTAAAAATATAATTTCAGGAAACTATTTTAAAAGACATAAAATAAAAAAATATATCTACCGTGTTTAGTTGTTCACGGTAGATATATTTTTTATTCTGAGTTTTCTCCTTCTTCCTCTTCATCTGAAGGGAAGAATGGGAAGTAGTAGTCATAGTCCTCTTCATCTTCTTCGGGGACTTCTTGCCCATTTTCATTGTTACCGCCATTTTCGCCATTTTCATCTTCAAATTCACTTTCCTGGTCCTCTTCATCTTCTTCAGAGGGGATAACTGTATCGACACCATGATAGCTGCATACTGAAACTGGTTTTCTAAAACCATAGTCACTAGGAACTATACCATTATTTTCTGAAGGTATATACCTTGGGAAAGTCTCTACAAAAACTCTTGTCTGAACCAAACTCGGTGGACAAAATTCATTTGCAATTGAACCATTTGAAGAATCAATTGTAACTGATACATGAGCATCGCAACGTTCTTTTGGTTCCGTTCCTTGGGCAAAGATTTCATTTCTAATCGTGCTACCTCTTGGGTCCTGTGAGCAGAGTGAACTAGG